>CBDVEN010000096.1:0-2883 GCA_965373025.1 uncultured bacterium
CTTTTTGGCAATTTTAAATATTCCTCAGAATTTAATTCTTTTTGAGGTTTTTTTTGCCAAATACTGCACATTTTACAGCGGCTGTTGCAAAGATAAGTAATCGCTAAAACTGCGTCAATTGGAGTTTTCATAAGCAAATTTAATGTTTTATCCTACCATATTTTAAGAATTTTGTCAATGCTTTAAAATAAAAAACATCATTTCTTAATGAATTTAAAATGATGTTTTTTATTTTCTGTGAATTACAAAATGACACTTTTCCAGCTATTTTATAATTCAAAATAATTTCATAAGCGATTTTTATCTGAAAATAATTTCATAAACAATTCCCAAACTAAAAAGCGTGATTAATCCCCATTGAACAAGCGGCGGAATTGAAATGCTGTAAGCTGGAGATCTCTCTTTTTTCTTTTTGGCTGATTCATGGAGTCCGATAATGAGAATTCCGGTCAGTCCGCCGGCGATTGCGCCAACAAAGCTGATCACTTCTGTAAAATTTCTTAAACCGATTAAGAAAATAATAAAAGGGACAAAACAAGCGAGAAGCCAGGAAATAAAATGAGGAATTTTAAAATCATACCAAAAAGTTTCTTTTAATGTTAAACCAATTAGCAGGAAAGAAGTTGCCACGGCCAAGAATCCAAAAATAGCACCGAGCAGAATTATTCCATCTCCGAAAAAAATATCAAGCCCATAAATCGCTTCTTCAGTTGTCGCTTCGCCGGTAATTCCGACAACTAAAAAAATAAAAAAAGCGCAGACGATAATTGGAATAGTCGTTCCCCATAAAATTGTTTTTTTCATTAATTGCCGGTCTTTGCCTAATACTTCTTTTAAATAAGGAATAACAACGCTGCCGCTCAAAGCAAAAAGAATTACTCCGTAAGGGAGAAACCAATCGCTTAAATTTAAAGTGGCTAAATTTGTCGGTTCAATTAATCCGACGCATTTTACAAAAAGAACAATAATTGTCAGAAGAAGAAAATAAGTCATTATTAATTCGCCTTTGGCGACTATTTTCAAACCGAGAAAAATAAGATAAGAAGTAACAGCAAAAAAAATCAAAGTATAAGTGAAAGCGTCAAAACCGAAAAACCCATTGAAAAGAATGTGAAGAAATTCTCCGCCGACAATAAGGTAAGCAAGCATAGATCCGTAGCAAGAAAAAATTAGAGCGAATATAGCTATTTTTTGCTCCCACTTGTTTAAATATTTTCTTGCGTATCCAACTAAACGATGGTTTTCTTTGGTGGCTAAAACAACTTCGCCGTAAAGTAAATTTATTAATAAGCTTACCAAACCGAGAAAGATTAAGCATAACATTCCCCAGATAAATCCGGTTTTAGCGACAACATACGGAATGCCGAAAATTCCCACACCAATTGTTGCGCCAACCAAAGAAGCAATTGCGTAATAAAAATTTTTGTTTTTCATTTTTTTAATTATTGTTATTTTTTATCTTATCAAAATTATTCCTAAAATTGCTAGCGCTAAAATAATTCTGTAATAAACAAAAATATTATAACTGCGGGTTTCTAAATAACGAAGCAAATATTTAATTGCCAAAAATCCAGCAATAGATGAAATTAAAATTCCAATTAGCAGAACAGAAAAATTAATATTGTTATTTATCAATGAAGGAATTTTAACAAGTCCGGCGCCGAAAATAATTGGCGCGGCAAGCAAAAATGAAAATTTTGCCGCCGCTTTTCGTTCAAATCCCAAAGCCAGCGCCGCGGTAATGGTAATTCCGGAACGGGAAACTCCCGGAACAATTGCCAGCGCTTGAGAAAATCCAATGAAAAGAGCGGCGCGCCAATTAAGATTTTTTAAAAATTTTTCTTTTTTTCCTTTTTTATCAAACCACCAGAGAAAAAATGCTATTCCAAGTAAAGTAAAAACAATTAGTAAAGGCGAGCGGAAAATATTTTCTGCCTGCCTTTGAAATAGCCAGCCAAAAAACGCGCCGGGAATTGAAGCAAGGAGAATAAAGAAAAAAAGTCGGCGATTGTAAAAAACGTCATTGCGAGGAGAAACGACGAAGCAATCCCGTACTTTTTCATTAAAACAACGAGATTGCTTCGCTTTGCTTCGCTTTGCTTCGCTTTGCTTGCAATGACAACTTGATAATACTGCTTTAAACATTTCTTTCCATTCTTTTCTAAAATACGCGAGCACTGCCAAAAGAGTTCCCCAATGCAGAGCAACATCAAAAGCAAGCCCTTGATCTTTCCAATTAAAAATCCAAGGCAGAATCACCAAATGCCCCGAACTGCTAATTGGCAAAAATTCGCTTAAGCCCTGAACAATCCCTAAAATTATTGATTGAATAAAATCCATACTATTTTAAAATCATTCCATTAACATATATAATAACGAAGCTAAAGCGGCTAAAGAAAATATTATCAGCCAGGAATTTGTAAAAAATAAAATTCCAATCAATCCCCACGCCATTAAAGATCTGCCAAAATATATTGACATTTCCCGAAAAATTATACATTTTAAATTTCCTCGTTTACTTCCTTCGTTATAAATTATTGCGGTCATTGGAACAGAAATGCCTCTTTTGGAAATTCCAGATAAGGAATTAATTAAAAATAAACCCAAGCCAGTTTGAATAAAAGATTTAATTAACCAAGTCAAAGAAAAAATAACAGTGCTCACTTTAATCATTTTTCTTTTATCGTTTTTATCAGCCCATTTTCCAATCAAAAAAATTGATAGAAAAGAAGCGATTGTTCCTCCTGAAGCGATTATTCCCAAACTTGCATAGCTTGTTAAAATAACGAAAATAAAAATTGGCCAACAAGTTGATTCAACTACATCTTCAGCAAATCCCATAAAAGCAAAACGAGTCCGGCGAAATTTAGGATTTAAAAAATC
>CBDVEN010000097.1:0-2826 GCA_965373025.1 uncultured bacterium
ATGCTCCTACTTTTTTTGATCCAGATCAAAGAAAAATTTGGCGGAGAGCAGAAGAATGCAAGACAAAAGAACAGAGAAAAGAAATGAAAGACGGTTGGGATCTGAGAAAAAGTATGCTTATGGGTTTGAATGTAGCAATTGGACATCTTAAAGAAGAAGAAAAAGAAAAATATATTAATTTTCTTCACAAATTATTAAAGATTCCAATGGACAAAGATACTGTTGCGTGGATTCTGCACGGACTAAAAAAATTCTGGAACCAAGAGACAGTAAGATTAATTCCGCGAGTTAAATTTTTTGATCCTATGCTTAGCACTATTATTGCTGACGGTTTACCCAGTATTCCATTATCGCAAGTAATGCAACGATTAGAGGAGAAAGAAATTGCAGAAATATACATTCCATATGATGATAACGAACAGCGATTATGGGTGTTAATTTCTGAAATATTTCAATCCACACAAGATTTAGGCATAAAAGAATATTTAATTTCAGTGGGTAAAAACGAAGAACCAGAATGGAAAAAAATAGTAGCGCAAGGAATACTAAAAGGAAAAAAAGTAAAAACATCTTCAATCCCTTATGGAACTGTTTTGAAAATAGAAAAATAATACCGAGGTTTGCAATTTAAAAAATCTCGGTTCTTTTTTTTGGAAAAATTAAAGATCCTGAAATAAATTCAGGATGACAAAAGAAATTTTTATTTGCTTTTAAGGTTTTAAAAAGGTAGAATTAAAAAGTATTAAAAATTATGTTCACTTTTCCTAAAATTGAAAAAATAACTTTTGATGTGAGCGTTTCGCATTTTCTTTTAATGTTCGGATACAAACTTTTTTCTTTGTATTTCCCTTTATTTTTAATCGCCCGCGGATTGTCATTGCCGCAAGTCGGCTATACTTATCTTTTAATTTATCTGCCGATTGCGATTTTCGCGCCGGTTGCCGGTTTTTTAAGTTCTAAAATTAGTCCGGCGATTTTAGCCGCCTTTGGAACTTTTGGCTATGGATTTTATTGTTTGGAAATGCTTTTAATAAATCCGACACAATCCCCTTTTTTATTTTTTCAGGCGCAAATATTTTTGGGAATTTCCGCCGCTCTGTTTTTTGTGAGTGCCAGAAAAATTTTAATTTCTTCAAAATTGGAAAATCACAATCAGGCGTTTGCCTGGTTTTATTCATCTCCTTATTATGCCAGCGCAATCGCTCCGGCAGTCGGCGCGTTGGTAATTTGGCAATTTGGTTTTTACGGCGTTTTTATTTTAGGTTTAATTTTGCAATTTCTAAACGCTATATTTTGTTTAACAACTTTGGACAGAAGGCGACATTTCGAAATGTCGCCTTCGGAAAATTCTACTGTCATTACCGCGGAGGCGGGACTCCACTCTTCAAACAATTTTAAAAATTACCAGAAATCGTTTAAGAAATTAAAAGAAAGAAATATTTTTATTCTGCTTTCTGTTTCTTTTTCTGTTTTAATTTTAGACGGATTTTACCGCGCGTTTTTTGTTGTATTTTTAAAGAACTTAAACTGGCCGCAAAATTTAATTCTATTTTTTATTTCTTTGCTTTATTTAATTTTTATTCCAATTTCATTTTTTATTATAAAAAGAATTGGAAAAATAGGAAGTGGAAAAAATATTTTTCAGGGAGTGATAATTACCGGAATTTTTTCAATCGTTTTGGGCGGGCTAGGCGCTTTTGCGAATTTTTCTACAATTTTTATGGCAAAATTCGGACAATCAATCGGCGGAATAATGGCTGGATCTGGAAGAAGCGGATTTTTGTCTAAGAAATTAAAAGATTGCCCGGAACAAGCCAGCGCCATAGACACAATTTTCTCGCCATTGGGAATTGCTATCGGTTCTTTAATCTCCGGTTTGATTATCGGATTTTTGGGATTTAATAATTTATTTATCCTCGGCGGAATTTTCGTTATCATCACGGCAATTATTGGAAAAATTTTATGGCGACAAAATAATATGGATATAAAAAATTGACGTTTTTTTTATTTTTTGTTATATTAAAAAGAAGAGGAATAACTAATTTCAAAATCTTTGTCTGAAGTATGTTGGAAATTGAAAATTTATTAAAAATTAAAAATTAAAAATTTTTAACACAGCGGGGTAGAGCAGTGGCAGCTCGTGAGGCCCATAACCTCAAGGTCGTAGGTTCGAATCCTACCCCCGCAACAAAAATAAAATTTTGCCGGCGTAGCTCAGGGGTAGAGCAAAGGATTCATAAGCCTTGGGTCGGCCGTTCGAATCGGCCCGCCGGTACAAAAAAAATTTGGGTCCGTGGTGTAGCTCGGTTAACACGTCTCCCTGTCACGGAGAAGATCGAGGGTTCAAATCCCTTCGGACCCGCTTGTTATGTTATAAAAAATAGCAAAATATTTATGCAAATTAAACATAGAGAACTTCATAGAGTTGCTTGTACAGCAATTATTTGCAAAGATGGAAAATATTTAATTTAAAATAATTATGAGAAAATTATTTCCAACAAGTTCAAGTTCAATTAAAAAAGTTGCCGGGAGCGGAGCAAACAGATTAAAACGGCATCTTTTTAGAAGCGGAGTTTCTTCATCCAGAACAAACAGATTTGTTGGAGAAGTGCAAAAAATTGCCACAGAACAAAGAAGAAAATACGGGCGTGATTTCACGGCAAAAGAATTACGCAGAGTGATTAAAAATCTTGGTAGAAAATCCGGCGATTCAGTTAGCGTAAAAGACGCAAATATAATTGAAAAAGCGATTTTTGGAGAAAATAAAAAAATATAAATAATTAAAATAAAAACAAAACTATGTTAATACTGCTTCTTTGGGCAATT
>CBDVEN010000098.1:0-2823 GCA_965373025.1 uncultured bacterium
ACACCATAAAAAGATTAAATTTAATAATTTTAAAATGGAATTAAATTTTACAAAAATTTTTGGATGGGTTTTGATTTTTGCCGGATTGGCAATAATTATCTGGCCTTTATATTTTTCTTATAATATTTTTCAGGGAGAATCTAAAACTCCGGATATTTTTAAAATAGAAGAAAAAATGATAACAGCTCCGATTACTTCCGATAAAAAAGTTTCGGTTATTCCAAGCGAATTGCCAGAAGATTTTCAAAAAGAAATGGAAGGAGTGATCGGCGATCAATTTAAAGAATTATTGCCGATCGGCGTTTTGCCGGAACTTTTAAATTTAGTTGGATGGTCAATCATCGCCGGGCTTTTTATTCTCGGCGGTTTTCAAATTTCCAATCTTGGAGTTAAATTAGTAAAAAAATAACAGAAAATGTTAAACAACAATCCATTCTCTAAATATAAAATAAAAAAATCCTCTCGGGAAACAATTGAACCAGAGGAAATTTTTTTAGATTCTGACAGCGGAAACGAGCAAAAAATGGAAAGGCAGTTTTACAACCAATATTTTATCTGGCTTGGAAGAATTATTTTTTTAATTCTAATGATTATTGTTATCCGCGCCGGACAATTGCAAATTGTTCAAGGCGGCCACTGGCGGGAAATTGCCGAAGAAAATCGCATTCGCTTGGTTCCGATAAAATCAGACCGCGGAATTATCTATGACCGCAATTTAATCCAGCTTGTTGAAAATAAACCCTGCCTTGATTTAATTATTACGCCGGCTGATCTGCCAAAAGACAATTTGGAAAAAGAAAAAGTGATTGCTCAAATTTCAGAATTGATTCAGGAGCCAGTTGAAAAAATAAAAAATTTAATAATTAAAAACGGCTCAAGAGATTATTCTTCTCATTTAATTAAAAAAAACATTTCTTACGAGCTTGCTTTATTAATTGAAAGCAAATATTCAGAACTGCCGGCAGTCAAAATAGAAAAAAACGCTGTCCGCTCTTACATTGACGGAGAAATTTTTTCCCATCTTGTCGGCTACAACAGTAAAATTAATTCCGAAGATTTAAAGATTCATCCTGAATATTTTTTAACTGACCAAATCGGCAGGCAGGGATTGGAAAAAATTTATGAAAAAGAATTAAGAGGGATCTACGGAGCTCAAAAAATTGAAGTTGACTCACTTGGTCTAATTAAAAGATCAATTGCCAAAAAAGAACCGTCTGCCGGAAATAATCTTGTTTTATCTATTGATTTTGAACTGCAGAAAAAAATTTATCAGACATTGGAAGAACGGCTTAAAAAATTAAAATTAAAAAAAGCTGTTGCCATCGCTATTGATCCGAGAAACGGGCAGGTTTTGTCATTGGTCAGTTTGCCTTCGTTTGATAATAATTTATTCGCTTACAAATTAAGCCGGGATGATTATAATTCTTTGATTGGAAATCCCGACAATCCGCTTTTTAACCGAGCTATTGCCGGCTCTTATCCTCCCGGTTCAACAGTGAAACCGCTGATTGCGGCGGCGGCTTTGGAAGAAAAAATTATCAGTCCGTCAGAAAAAATTAATTGCCACGGCTATCTTAATATTATCAACCAGTACGATCCTTCAATAATTTATAAATTTCCGGACTGGAAAGTCCACGGTTCAACAGATGTTATCAAAGCGATTGCCGAAAGCTGTAATGTTTTCTTTTATACGGTTGGCGGCGGATTTGAAAATGTTAAAGGGCTTGGAGTTGAACGAATTAAAAAATACGCTAACCTTTTTGGCTTTGGAAATATTCTGGAAATTGATTTGCCCGGCGAAATTTCCGGCTTAATCCCGGATAAAGAATGGAAAAAAGAAATAAAAGAGGAATCCTGGTATGTTGGCGACACTTATCATTTGTCAATCGGACAGGGAGATATTTCAGCAACTCCTCTGCAAATCGCTCTTTTGACGGCGACAATTGCCAACGATGGAATTTTATTTCAGCCGCAAACGGTTGATAAAATAGTTGACGGTGAGAATAATTTAATCCAGGACATTCAGCCGAAAATTATTCGCCAGAATTTTATCAGTTTGGAAAATATCCAAACAGTCCAAAAAGGAATGCGACAGGCGGTCATTTCCGGCTCGGCTCTCTCAATGTCTTCTTTGAATTTTAAATCAGCCGGAAAAACCGGAACCGCCCAGTTCGGTTCGGAAAATAAAACTCATTCTTGGTTCACCTGCTACGCGCCTTATGAAAATCCGGAAATCGCTTTGGTCGTTTTGATTGAAGAAGGCGGCGAAGGCCATTACGCGGCTCTCCCAGTGGCAAAAGAAGTTTTGGACTGGTATTTCAATCGGTAATATTTTCCCGCGTAAATTTTTATTAATAAAAAAATCGCCTTTTAAGGCGATTTTTTAAAATGTGTCATTTGGCAGAATATAATGGATTAATTTATAAGAATTTTACAAACTTGTTATTTTTATCAACGAGAATATTTTTTGCCTTGATTAGTTTATCAGTTAATTCAAAACCCATAATGATAATTTCATCGCCAGTTTTTATCAAATGAGTGGCAGCGCCATTTATACAAATCACGCCTGATTTTTTTTTACCGATAACGACATAAGTTTCCAATCTTGCGCCATTTGTATTATCTGTTACTAAAACTTTTTCTCCTGATCGCAAACCGACTTTCTCAATTAATTCTTCGTCAATAGTAATACTGCCAATATAATTTATATTGGCTTCAGTAACTATTGCTTTATGAATTTTAGAACGCAATATCCATCTCATAAAATAAAAAGTGAACTCTATAATTTATTTTTCTAAATTGTTCTGTTCTATTTTTATTATT
>CBDVEN010000099.1:0-2823 GCA_965373025.1 uncultured bacterium
TCACCAAGCCGCTCTACGGCCTTATTATTTTTATCGGGTTGTGGTTTGCCGTAAAAGATTTATCCTTTGTCAAACAATACGCTTTATGGATAGATAAAATATTTTTTATCGGCTCAATTTTAATCCTTACTTTAATTGCCTCTAAAGTTTTAAATGTTTTAATTTCCCGATTGCTGAAAGTCCAGAAAAAATTTGAAAAAACGCCGAAACTAATCAGCAAAGTAACCAATATAATAATTTATTTAGCCGCTCTTCTAATAGTTTTACAGCATTACAATGTTGAAATAACTCCTTTGGTCGCCGGATTAGGCATTGGAGGTTTGGCGATCGGTCTGGCTCTTCAGTCCACTCTTTCAAATTTTTTCGCCGGGGTCCATCTCATTTCCGACCGTCCGGTGAGCGTCGGCGATTTTATTGAATTAGGAAGCGGCGCTTCCGGATTTTCCGGATTTGTTGAAGACATTGGCTGGAGGACAACAAAAATCAGAACCATTGCTAATAATATTATTATTATTCCAAATTCCAAACTTGCCGACAGCATAATCACCAATGTTTCTTATCCGGAAAAAGAAATGGGAGTGATTGTCCAATGCGGAGTCGCTTATGATTCGGATTTGGAAAAAGTAGAGAAAATCACTCTTGAAACAGCGAATAAAATTCAGCAGGCAGTTCCCGGCGCGGTAAAAGATTTTGAGCCGTCAATGAAATACCACACTTTCGGCGATTCAAATATCCAGTTTTCAATAATTTTAAGAGTTGCCCAAAGAACTAACAAATATACGATCGTCCATCATTTTATCAAAGCGCTGAAATCGCGATACGATCAGGAAGGAATTGAAATTTCCTGGCCGGTGAGGAAAGTATATTATGGCAATAATCCTAAATCTTAATAATTTTTAAATAAAAAAAATAGGATAACCATTCTGATTATCCATTTATTTTAAAACATTTTTATCTCTATTAGCGGCTTTACTTCATACCATTCATCGGTTCCTCTGTATATTATTATCCGGCTTTGTCCTTTTTTAATTTCCGGATGTAATCCTCTAATCTTAACTCGTGACTCATCTTCAAAAACTACTAAAGTTTGTTCTTCCCTGTCACCAAAAAGATCAAATAATCCTCCTGATGGAATATATGGCATTGTTACAACTTCATCAACTATTCCTTTTATTTCGTGTTCTTTATTATAATCTGCTTTCTTTGCTTTCCTTATTCTATCCCACTTCAACTTAAAAGGAATACCGATAATTGCCGCGAAAATAAACGCTGCCATAACGGAAATTAATGCATATAAATCTATTGCCATTTTTTATTTCCACCTCCATTTTAATCATACAAAAAACAAAAAGTTTTGTCAAATTTTTTAATCATATGACTTACGCATTTGACAAAAAAAACGCACTTTTTGTCATTCTGAACTTGTTTCAGAATCTGTTATTTTAATGTTAAGGAAAGCCGTAGATCCTGAAATAAATTCAGGATGACAGTCAAAGGTGTAAGTCCTAAATTATTTATCGTAATTATTAAATTTATGTTAGATATTAAATTCATTCGAGAAAACGCGGAAAAAATGAAAGAGGTTTGTAAAAATAAAAACATCAATTTAGATATTGATGAGCTTTTGGATTTGGATAAAAAAAGAAGAGAGTTTATTCAGAAAAGCGAAGAGATTAAAAGCGAGCAGAAAAAATTGGGAAAAGATGATCGCGAGCAGGCCTGCCTGCCATCGCATTACGGGCAGGCCAAAAAACTTAAAGATGAATTTAAAAAATTAGACAGCGAATTGAAAATTGTCAAAGAAAAATATAACGAGTTAATGCTTTTAGTCCCTAATGTTTATTCCGAAAATACGCCTATCGGTTCTGACGAAAGCGATAATAAAGAAATTTACAAATGGGGAAAAATTCCCGAGTTTGATTTCCCGATTAAAGATCATCTTCAAATCGGAAAAGATTTGGATTTGATTGATATTGAAAAAGGGGTTAAAACAAGCGGGTTTCGCGGATATTATTTGAAAAACGAAGCGGCGCTTTTACAATTCGCTTTAATGTCATACGCTTTGGAGAAATTGAGAAAAAAGGGATTTACCATAATGATTCCGCCGACGATTTTAAGGGAATTTGCTTTGATTGGCAGCGGGCATTTTCCAGAAGGCAAAGATGAAGTTTATCAAATTGCAAATCCGGGAAGATTGGCTGACGGGAAAGAAATGAAAGAAAAATTTTATTTAAGCGGAACATCTGAATCAGCGCTTCTGGCTTATTACGCGAATACTGTGTTAGAAGAAAAAAAATTGCCAGTGAAATTAGCTGGTTTTTCCCAATGTTACCGTTCAGAAGTCGGCAGCTATGGAAAAGACGCAAAAGGTTTATACCGGCTCCACGAATTTATGAAAATTGAACAGGTTATTTTGTGCCAGGCGGATTTGGAAAAAAGCGATCAACTTTTTGAAGAAATGGGCAAAAACGCGCAGGAAATTCTAAAAGATTTGGAACTGCCTTATCGGGTTTTACAAATTTGTTCTGGCGATACGGGAGCGGGAAAATATGAAATGCAGGATATTGAAACTTGGATGCCTTCAAGAAATAATTACGGCGAAACCCATTCTGATTCCGCGCTCACTGACTGGCAGGCGCGGCGGCTGAATATAAAATATAAAACAAAAGATGGCGATCCCGCCTGCAATTCTTCAAAAAATAGCAATGCGGGCAAGAAAAAATTTGCCTATACTCTAAATAATACGATGATCGCTTCGCCGAGAATTTTAATCGCCATTTTGGAAAATCACCAGCAAAAAGACGGAAGCGTAAAGATTCCAAA
>CBDVEN010000100.1:0-2797 GCA_965373025.1 uncultured bacterium
TGAAATAATAAAAAATTTATCAAAAAAAATAAGAGCGCTAACTGCCGTTGACTTCCCGGTAAATCGCTCCCAAAACTCCATTAACAAATTTTCCGCTGGATTCGCCGCCGAATGTTTTCGCCAATTCAATCGCTTCGTTAATCGCCACTTTTGGCGGAACTTCATTTTTGTCGCTGTATTTTAATTCATAAACGCCGATCCGCAAAACATTTCTGTCAATAACAGTAATCTGGTCCAAAGGCCATTCCGGAGTCGCTCTTTTAATAATTTTGTCAATTTCATCAAGATGCTTTGCCACGCCGACAACTAATTTGCGAATAAAATTTATTTCATCCATTCCCGGAGTAAATTCTTTAATATTGTGTTCAAAAATTCTCTTCAATTTGCTTTTATCGCATCCATTAAAATCCCACTCATAGAGAGTTTGCATAGCCACTGATCTTGATAAATGCCGATTGGACATGTTTTAAATTCACCCTGTTAAATAATTTTTGCTTTGCAAAAATTGCTTCGCATTTAACAGGGTAAAAAATTAAAAAATAAAATTAAAAAATTTTTTCATTTTCAATTTTTCATTTCTTTGACATCTCTTCCATATTTAAACCTTTCCCTTTTTTCTGTTGGGATTTTTCTTTTTCTTGCTGTTCTTTCTGAACTCTTTTTTTCTCTCTTTTAGTAAGCTTGGCTAAAACATCAATCGCTTCTTTGCCATTATAAAAACCGCATCCAGAACAATAATGATGCGCTAAAACCGGCTCCCCGCATTTGGGGCATTTTGACAAATTAACCGGTTTCATTTTCAAATGCGCCCGGCGTTTGTTTCTTCTTGATTTTGTTTGCCGTTGTTTAGGAACTGCCATAATAAAAATTTAAAATTTAAAAATCAAAAGTCAAAATGATAATCTAAAATTCAAAAATTTTTAATTTTTAATTTTCGTTTTTCACTTCTCATTTTTAGTCTTTCATTTTTTACGGTAGTAATGATTTTCCGAATTTTTTGATTTTGCGCAGAATTTCTTTTGAAGGCAGAAAATTCGGCAAAGAGGACGGCAAGAATCTGCCAATTCCCCAGCTCCTTTCCTCGGAACTATTTTCTCCCCACATAACAAGTCCGACTGCCGTGGCAAAAGACGGATCATTTATTTTATCAACAATTCCTTCTAAATCTTTTGGAAATCCAATCTCGCAGGGAAGTCCTAATTCTTCTTTTGCTAAATCAACAATGTTGGACATTTTCGCTCCGCCGCCTGTCAAAACAGCTCCAGCCGGCAAAAGCCGCGAACGGTTAATTTTTTTTAATTCGTCGTCAACTAAAGAAAAAATTTCTGAAAGCCGCGCTTCAATAATTTCCGCCAAATAACGGCGGGGAACAATTCCTTCTTCCGCGTCGTCTATTTGAGAAAGGTCAATTTTATCTTTTTTATTTACTTCATCAGCGACAGCTGAACCAAAATCTTTTTTTACTTGTTCGGCAACATTGATTGAAGTTCTTAATCCAATGGCAACATCATTGGTAATATGATTTGCTCCCATTGGAATTACCGCGCAATGAATAATATTTCCCTCTTCAAAAACAGAAATTCCTGTCGTGCCTGCACCGATGTCAACAACGACCACTCCCAATTCTTTCTGGCGGGAAGATAAAACCGCCTCTGAAGCGGAGAGCGAAGAAATAACCAAATCATTAATATCCAAACCGGTTTCGGTAACGCATTTGGAAAGATTTTTTATAAAAGGCGTTAATCCATGAATGATTAAAGTGTTCACTTCCAACCGCACTCCAGTCATTCCAATCGGATCTTTGATTTGCTCCTGATTATCAACAGTAAAATTAGTCGGAATAATATGAATAATTTCCCGATTAGCCGGCAGAGATAAAGCTTGCGCCGCTCCGACCGCCCGGGAAACATCTTCCTGGCTTATTTCCTCGTCGGCTCGCGAAACAGCGACTACTCCATTATTGGATTGCGACAAAATATGGTCCCCGCCAATGCTCACATAAGCGTTTTCAATCGGAATGCCGGCGCTCTGCTCGGCTTTTTCTATTGAAGAATTTATCGCCTTAATCGTTTCTTCAATATCAACAACCGCTCCTTTCCTCAATCCCGCTGAATCTGTTATCCCCAAACCAATAATAAGAGGTCTTTCCTCCTCTTTTCTTTTTTGCCCGACAATAGTTTTAATCGAACTCGTTCCGATGTCAAGCCCGACAATTATGTGTTCATGGCGCATAATAATATAGTAATAAATTTTTCATTTATAGAAAATGAAAGTAGATTGAAAATAAATACAAAATGAAAAGCCAGTAATAAATCCAAATATCAAAGCTCAAATTATTCCAAATCAAATCCAAAGTCCAAAATCCAAAACAAATTTAATTTATTTTTTTGTCATTTAGATTTTGATATTGATTTGGCCCGCCTGCAACGCTGTCCGCCCGATGCACTTCGTCCGCCAGAAACGCTGTATCTGCTGCGGACTGGTGCAACGATGTGGACGGGTAGCAACTGCGGGCAGGCATTTGAAATTTGGATTTTGAAATTTATAATTTAATCAACAAAGAAGATGAAATTTTATTTTCTAATTCCCGCATTTCTTTCGCCTCACTTTTCCCCGTATGCCCGTATCCTAATAAATGCAGAATCCCGTGAATAAATAAAAAGGCGATTTCTTTTTTAATTGTCTGCCGGCGCTGGATAGCTTGAACTTTTGCTTTTTGATAAGAAATAAATATTTCGCCCAAACGCAAAATTTTGTCCGGCGGTCCAACAAATTTTGTTTTCGGATTTTGTAATTC
>CBDVEN010000101.1:0-2792 GCA_965373025.1 uncultured bacterium
AAAGCCATTATCAATGGCTTTCTTTTTTTACTTTTAAAATTTGATCCCATTCCTAATTTCATAAGACAGCATAATATAAAAGAATAACCAGAATAACTCCAGGTAGTCGAATTGCAACAGACGGTATTGCGAAATTAGGAACGGGGTTGACATTCCGCCATTTTCTGATATAATAAAAATGAAATAAGAAAGCAAATTTTAAAAGTCGAATGGAGGAGTGTTATCAGTTTTAATAAAAATTAATAAAAAAATAAAAATATTATGAATAAAAATTTATTTATTTTAATCGCGGCGTTTATTGACGGTTTGCTGGTTGGCGTTTTGATATTTTCCGGCGAAGACAAGAAAGAAAATTCAGATGCTTCCGAGGAAACTAAAGATGAAATTGTGGACATTTTAAAAAATACTGAACAAGAAGGCGATGATGAAATTGAACCGGTAATTTCTAGAGACGAGGCGATAAAACGGCTTTTTGCCGAAAAATATAGTACAAAAATTTCTGCAGTAAAGATTGATATTAATAAAGAAACAGAAAATCATCTCAGAGGAACGGTTCAAATATTAGATGAATCTGTTGAAGGTTCTGGCGATAGTCTTGTATTTTTGGCGGCAATGGTTTATGATAAATGGGAATTAGTTTTTGACGGACAAGGCGCAATTTACTGCGAAGAAATGGAAAAATACAATTTTCCAGAGAATATGATAGAGGATTGCGCAGGAATAAACGCAAAATAAATTAATCTCTTGACATAAAAACATAGATGCTGTAAAATGGGGATAGGCCTGAAATTGATTTATCCACAAATATTTTTTGTTTTCCCTCTTGCTTTAAAAACTGTTTTTGGTATAATAGTATTATAAAACGGAAAATTAAAAAGCTACTCAATAAATTTTATAAGTTTTAATTAACTCTTAGAATGTTTGAAAAATCTTTTGTCATTCCGAATTTATTTCGGAATCTGGCAGATCCTGAAACAAGTTCAGGATGACAGTCCAAGTTCAGGATGACAATTTTTAAATAATTCTAAGAATAAAAAGGAGAAAAAAATGGCAGAAAAATTTGAACGAACAAAACCACATCTTAATGTTGGTACAATTGGTCATGTTGATCATGGCAAAACAGCTTTAACAGCGGCTATTCTTAAATGCCTTAATTTAGCTGGAATGACTGCTCAAAATAAATCTGTTGATCAAATTGACAACGCGCCTGAAGAAAAAGAGCGCGGAATTACTATTGCTACCGCTCATGTTGAGTATGAAACAGACAAGCGGCATTACGCTCACATTGATTGTCCCGGCCACGCTGATTATGTTAAAAATATGATTACCGGAGCGGCTCAGATGGACGGAGCGATTTTAGTTGTTTCCGCGGCTGACGGAGCAATGCCTCAAACAAGAGAGCATATCCTTTTAGCTCGCCAGGTCGGCGTGCCGAGAATTGTTGTCTTTTTGAACAAAACTGATCAAGTTGACGATCCTGAATTAATTTCATTAGTGGAAGAAGAAATCAGGGAACTTTTAACAAAGTATGAATTTGACGGAGAAAAAACTCCGGTTATTAAAGGTTCGGCGATTAAAGCGCTTGAATGCGAAGATAAAGATTGCGAGGCCTGCAAACCGATTCTTGAATTAATGAAAGCTCTTGACGAGTATATTGAGGATCCGGTCAGAGATACTGAAAAACCGTTTTTAATTCCAGTTGAAGATGTATTTTCCATTGAAGGGCGGGGAACAGTGGCGACCGGAAGAATTGAAAGAGGAATTGTTAATATTAACGACGAAGTGGAATTGGTCGGTTTGGGTGATACAAAAAAGACGGTAATCACCGGAATTGAAATGTTTAATAAATCTTTGGACAGGGGTGAAGCCGGAGACAACGCGGGAATTCTTTTGCGCGGACTTAAAAAAGAAGAAGTTTTGCGCGGAACAGTTTTGGCAAAACCAGGTTCAATTACTCCGCATACTGAATTTGAAGGCGAAGTTTATGTTTTAACAAAAGAAGAAGGCGGACGGCACACACCGTTTTTCACCGGATATAAACCTCAATTTTATGTGAGAACAACTGATGTTACCGGCGAGGTAACTCTTCCGGAAGGAACAGAAATGGTTATGCCTGGCGATACGACTAAAGTTACCGTAAAACTTCAAACACCGGTAGCAATGGAACAGGAAATGAGATTTGCCATCCGTGAGGGAAGCCGAACAGTCGGAGCCGGAGTGGTGACAAAAATAATTAAATAAAATAAAATCGATTAAACCTTGGCAAATCCCGCCAAGGTTTAATTGATTGCCGATATATGCCAATCAAACAAGAAATCAAAAAAAGAGTTATTAAAAAAAATTCTAAAAAAGCTAAAAAGAAATTAACACCAAATCATAGCGGAGTTTTGTTGGAAGAAATGAATTCTAATATGAAGTTAATTTTAGAAGATCATACAGGATTAGATAAAAAGATTGAAGGATTAGATAAAAAGATTGATACAAAAATTGATGGTTTACAAGGTGAAATGAATTTAAAGTTTGATGGTTTGCGTGGAGAAATGAATTCAAAGTTTAATGAAGTCAATAGCAATTTTAAAACTGTTTTTGAATATTTATCAAAGATTGACGATGAACTCCAAGATATTCAAATCATCAAATCAGACATTAAAGAAACGAAACAAGAGCTTAGCAATAAATCAGATTTAGAATATGTAAAAAAATTGGAACAGAGAATGAATAAGATTGAAATGGATTACATTGAATTAAGAACGATAGTAAAAAAAAGAAAATAATTATTTTTTAAAAAAATC
>CBDVEN010000102.1:0-2768 GCA_965373025.1 uncultured bacterium
AATTTCTGTTTTTGAAGACAGAACTTTTGATTTTGTTTTAAAAACTCCGCCAGCTGCCGAGCTTCTTAAGAAAGCGGCAAATATCAAGAAGGGATCTAAAGTCCCTCATCGGGATAAAGTTGGCAAAGTAACTAAGAATCAAGTCCGCGAAATCGCCGAGAAAAAAATGCCTGACTTAAACGCCAATGACATTGAACAAGCAATGAAAATAGTTGAAGGAACAGCGAGGAGCATGGGAATAACTGTTGAAAACTAATTTCATTGAAAATTTTTAAATTTTATAAAATGGATAAATCCAATAAAAAAGAGCAATCTAATATTGACAAATCTAAACTTTATGAAATAGATAAAGCTTTAGATTTAATAAAGAAAAATTCCAAGGCAAAATATGACGAATCAGTAGAAGTTCATATCCGCTTAGGAATTGACCCGAAAAAATCAGACCAGCAAATTAGAACCGCGGTCGCTTTGCCGCACGGAACAGGCAAGAAAAAAAGAGTCGCCGCTTTTATCACTCCGGAAAAAATAGAAGACGCGAAAAAAGCCGAAGCGGATTTAATCGGCGGAGAAGATTTAATTAATGAGATTAAAGAAAAAGGCCAGTGCGATTTTGACGCGGCTGTGGCAATGCCAGATATGATGAGAGCGATGGCTTCAATTGCCAAAATTTTGGGACCTCGCGGATTAATGCCGTCTCCAAAAAGCGGAACAGTGACTATGGAAATCGGCAAAGCGATTAAAGAATTAAAAAAAGGCAAAGTTGATTTCCGCAACGATGAATCAGGAAATATTCATTTGAGCATTGGTAAGATTTCTTTTGATTTAGAAAAATTAAAAGAAAATTTCAACGCTTTTATAGAAGTTTTAAAAGACGCGCGTCCGAAAACAACAAAAGGGGAATTTATTAAAAACGTAAGTGTTTCCTCAACAATGGGAAAAGGGATTAAGGTGAAAGTTTAAAAACTTATTCTCCCCCCTTTTCAAAGGGGGATTAAGGGGAATTTTCAAATCAAAAATTGAATATTGAATATTAGAAATTAGGAAATTAATATCTAATATTCAGCATTTAATACTGATAAAATCAAAATAAAAAAAACGGAGGAGGCAAAAAAATGAAAACGATGAAGGAAAAGATAAAAGAATTTATGAAAAGGGCGATAAGAGAAATAACAGAAGACGCGAAAGAAATGGGAAAAGCACAAAGAGGATGGACATTGATAGCAATAATAATAGCAATAATTTTTCTTGGAACATTTATAGGATGGTAAAAAGAAAAACGAACGAAGAAAAAATAAAAAAATGACTTCTAAATAGAGGTCTCTTTTTTTTATTTGAAAATATGGTATAATTAATTTGTGTCATTCTTATAAAAACAGGAATCTACGTTTATCGCAACATTTATTTTAACAGTGGATTCCCGCCTTCGCGGGAATGACAGAGTTTTGTAAGAATGACAGAGCAGCGATTTTCCTTGTTTAGAAAAACAATATAATGTATAATAAAAATGGTTATGGAAAACAAAAATATAAAAATTCAAACAGAAAATTTACAAGTTGAAGCAAAAGAATTAGTTGCCGCGCCAAGAGAAACAAAAGGCGCTTTTTGCGATACTTTTGTTTATGAGCCGGAAAATATCCAGGAACAAGCGCTTGGAAATCTTTATATTGTCGGCGGAATTTCAAACAAGCTCGCCAATAATTCTTCTTATCTTGTAAATCTTTTAGCTTCAATCGTCAAAAAAGATTATTACGCCAATCCAAAAAGAAATCCTTTTGAAGCTTTGGAATCCGCGCTTCATAAAGCCAATATGACTTTGGCTGATTTTACCGAGTCCGGAAATACATCATGGATCGGCAATCTTGATATGGTTGTCGCTGTCTGGCAGGATAAAATACTTCATTTTTCTTTGGCTGGAAAAATCAAGATTTATCTTCTTCGTAATAATGAAATTACTGACATCGGACAAAATTTATTGAAAAATGAAACAAAACCGCATCCTTTTAAAACATTCGCCAATATTGCCAGCGGTTCTTTGGAAGAAGGAGATAAAATAATTTTTGCCACGCCGGCGATTGCCAATGAATTTTCATCTGGAACATTAAAAAATATTTTCTCCATTGAAACAAGCGAAGGCGCTTTGAAAAAAATTGAGGACTTTTTCCAAAAAGAAAAAAATAAAGAAAACTTGGGAATGCTGACTTTAGAAATAAAAAAAGAAATTTTGCCCAAAGAAGAAATCTCTCTTCCTAAAATTAAAATTGAGCAGGAACAGGAAATTGAAAAAGATGAAAAAGAAATTATTGAAAAACCGAAATCAGCCGGTGACCAAATTCAAGAAGGCGAAAAAAAATTAACTTTGGAAAATATTCTTGGTGAACGCTTTGAAGAAAAATCAGAAGAAGTTCCTGAAAAAGAAAATATAGAAGAAGAAACTTTTGATAAAGAACTTGATAAAGAAAATGAAGAACTTGAAATTAAACAAAGCAAGCCAACAGTTTTTGAAAAAGTAATGGACAAAAAAGAAATAGCTTCATCTAAAATTTCTTCTCTTTCTGATAAATTCCGAAACAAGCCCGGAATGGCAATAGAAAAATTAAAAGAATTTGTTCTGGCTTTAATAAAATCAATAAAAGTAAAATTGATTCCAATAATAAGATTAACTTTAAAGAAAATTGTTTCAATATTTAAAAAAATAACAAAAAATATTGATGAAAAAGTTTATGAAAAAGAAACAAGTTCAAAAGAGACAAATGTTTCTGAAACACAAC
>CBDVEN010000103.1:0-2676 GCA_965373025.1 uncultured bacterium
GCAGGGTTATAAACAAAAAGTTTCCAAAATTCTCGGGCATTATCCGCCAAATCCTTGGGATTTAGGCGACGCGTTAACGGCAATGGCTTTAAAATTATCAAGAGTGCCCGGAGTTATTGAACATAATTTTGACGCGGAATACGAAGCCGCCGGCTGGTATTTTGCCGGAAGCCGCTGGAAAAATTTTACATGGTATTCTGATAAAGTAATGTGGTACGCGGAAAAATATGAAGGACTTTTGTAAGTCAAAAGTTTATAAAGTTGTAAAGTTGAAAGTTAATTTTTTTTTCTTTTTTTTAAAAGGGAGGAGGAGGAGGATTAAAAAGGATTTTATAAAAGTTAAAAGTTTTTTTGCATCGTCATTGCGAGCGGAGCGCGGCAATCCCATTATCTTTTTAAAAAGTGTAATATATATACCACGATCGTAGTATAAGTATTACACTTGAATTTGAAAAATGAGAATTTTTAAATAAAAAAAAGGACAATTTTTTAAAACTGTCCCAAATGGTTATTTTTTTATTCTTGTTTTGCTATCAATTCTTCATCCATTCTTGTATCTATTTTTTTTATCTCTTTTTCGAAAAGTTCTCCCTTCATTTCCTTCTGTATTTGAATTATTTTTTCGTCGGAAAGGCTGAATATTTCTGTTCCTATCATTTCTAGTGTAGATCTTATTTCGCGAGTTTGGTAACTTTTTCCCGTAAGGTATTTTTTCCACATTGTCTTATAATTTTCCAATATTTTTTCAGCCGTAAGCATTTTGTTTTCACTTCCTAATTTTTTCCCTCCTCAACTAACTCTAACCAATCAATATCTATCGTTACTATTGGAGATTTGTTTTCTTTGAATTTTACACCGCCATCGCTATCAACACTTTCCACAGTAAGTATGCCTATTAATCCAATCTCCTCTCCTTTTTTCTTGTATTCTTTTTTAAACCTTACTTTGTCGTCTTCTTCTATTTTATCTTCACTCATTCTATTTATCCCTCCTTGTAATATTTTTATCATAGGATTGGTTTTTTGTCAAGGATTAAATTCTTTTCCCCTTTTTAAAGGGGGAAGGGTTAATTTTCCTTTTTAAGAAAGGGAAAGGATTAATTAATTTTCTTTGATTTTAATTTATGCAGCTTTACGATTTAACAATTAAACAAGCCCGGGAAAAATTATCAGCGAAAGAAATTTCCGCTGAAGATTTAACAAATGCGTTTATCGGGCGAATTGAAAAAAATGATTCAAATATCAGCGCTTTTTTGACGCGAACTTTTGACAATGCTTTGGAGCAGGCGAAAGAAATTGACAAAAAAAGAATTCAGGGCGAGAAATTAGGCGAACTGGCTGGAATTCCGATGGCGGTTAAAGATAATATTTTAACCGAAGGAATTAAAACAACTGCCGGGTCAAAAATTCTGAAGAATTATATTGCTCCCTATGACGCGACTGTTTTTAAAATTTTAAAAAATCAGGGAGCGATTTTATTAGGCAAAACAAATTTGGATGAATTTGCTATGGGATCTTCAACGGAAAATTCCGCTTTTCAAAAAACAAAAAATCCCTGGGATGTAAATCGTGTGCCCGGCGGCTCTTCAGGCGGTTCGGCTGCGGCTGTTGCCGCTTCAGAATGTATTTTTGCTTTGGGTTCTGATACCGGTGGATCAATCCGCCAGCCGGCGTCTTTTTGCGGCGTGGTCGGTCTGAAACCGACTTACGGAAGGGTTTCCCGATTTGGTTTAATTGCTTACGGATCTTCTTTGGATCAAATTGGCCCGTTGGCTAAAAATGTTGAAGATGCGGCAATTATTTTAAAATCAATTTCTGGAAAAGATAAATTTGATTCAACGTCAATTGATGAGAAAATCCCGAATTATTTTAATTCTTTAAAAATCGAAAATAAAAATTTCAAAATCGGAATTATTAAAGAATACTTTGCTGAAGGCATTAATTCAGATGTGAAAAAAACAATTCAAAACGCGATTGAAAAATTAAAAGAAGCCGGATGCGAAATTGAAGAAGTTTCTTTGCCGATGACTGAATATGCCTTATCAGTTTATTATCTTTTGGCAAAATCAGAATGCAGCGCAAATCTTTCTCGTTATGACGGAGTAAAATATGGATATTCGGCGGATAAAGATGACTCAGAAGAAGTTAAAAATTTAATTGATTCCTATTTTATTTCCCGGGAAAAAGGATTTGGACAGGAAGTAAAGCGAAGCATAATGATGGGGACTTACGCTTTGAGCGCCGGATATTATGACGCTTATTATTTGAAAGCGGCAAAAGTCAGAACTTTAATTAAAGAAGAATATCAAAAAGTGTTCCAAAAATTTGATTGCTTAATTGGTCCAACCACTCCGACAGCCGCTTTTAAAATCGGAGAAAAAATTGAAGATCCTTTAACAATGTATTTATCGGATATTTATACTGTTCCGATAAATTTAGCCGGCTTGCCAGCGATTTCAATTCCTTGCGGTCTTGTTAAGTCAGAAAATAATTCAGAATTGCCTGTTGGTTTGCAAATTATCGGGAATTATTTTGATGAAGAAAAAATTTTACAGCTGGCGAATCTTTATGAAAAAGCGACAGAATGGCATTTGAAAAGACCAAAGATATAAAATGATTTTTTGTCATTCCGAATTTATTTCGGAATCTGACAGATCCTGAAACAAGTTCAGGATGA
>CBDVEN010000104.1:0-2637 GCA_965373025.1 uncultured bacterium
ACTAAACGCGTAATAAATTTTTCTTTTTTGAATAATTTGAAACATAAATTTATTTGCTTAATTATTTTTACCCTTAAAAAAGCGCGCTAAACTTTTAACCCGGAATATTCCCGCAAAGTTTTCAATGTTGATTGAACAGTAGGATTTTCTGTATTAAGTAATTTTATATTTCTAAAATCTTTAGATAATTTAGTAATCACTTCATCTGCCCAGGAAGGAGTTAAAACTTTAACTTCTGAAAAATCTATTTCTATTAATTCATTTTTGTTTATGTCTTTTGTCAGATATGCTGACATAGCCAAATACGCTTCCCGTCCGGCTGGTCGGGAAATTAACATCTCCCCGAATTTTTTTAATTCAATTTTCATAATTGCTTAAAAATTATAAGGTTAAAATCGCCAAACATCCGTTAATATTTTCATCTGCTTTTATTATCTTCATTTTTTTATTTAATTTTGCTTTGGCTCTGCCGGAAATAAAAACGAGCTTCATATTTTCTTTTTCTATATTTTCTTTCGAAAATTTTAATCCATTGCCTCTCACTTCCGGCGCTCTACCTGATATTCTTTCAGTGAAAGCTGTTTTAAGCGCTTCAAAATCATCTTTCAATTCTGGCTTTACTCTTTTTAATGTTTTTAAAATTCCCTGTCCCCTATCAGCTAAAATTATTTCAAGATTATTTTTCTCAAAATTATAACCGAAAAAAATTCCCATTATATCAGGCCAATTTCCTAAATTGTGATCAAAAGAATTATTGCCTATCTCGCCGGCTATCGCGGAAATAATATAGATTTTATTCTTGTTAATTTCGCTATTTTCTAATAAATCATTAACCATATTGCTTAATCTCGCCTGAAAAATATCGCGCGTTTGGCAATAATAATCGCTTTTTATGTCTGCTTGATTTGGTTTTGATGTTGTCCAATCATAAGCTAATTTTATTGTATTGCTATTCATACTTGAAAATAAAAATTAAAATTTCATTTATTTACTTAATCATTTTTACCCCTAATTAATTTCTTTCTCTGCGGTTGTTTTAAATAATTTTTTTGTTTTGCCAGCCATCTCTTGAAAGGTTCAGCTTTCGGAAAAGGAATTGATTGGATAATGCGGAAAATTCCTTCGGTGTTGGCGCAATCTGTTTCGTATTTTTTACCGTCAGAAGATGTTAGTTTCAGTTGTCGACAAATTGTCGACAACTGAATTTTTTCTTCATCTTTAACTCTAATTTTCATTTTATACCAATAATCGCGAGGATTAACGCTATCAGTTAGCGCCGCAATAACATCAATAACCGAAAACCACCACTCGTTTTTATAAATAGTTTTTCTAATTTCTTTCCTGCGAAAAATGGCAATTTTGGTGGTTGTAATTTTGTTTTGAGATTTTTTGGTTTTTGATTTTGTTAATCGTTTTGGCATAATAAATTTTTTTTGCGGGAACTGGTTGCAAACCAGTTCCTTTTGTTTTGAGCATACGACAAACTTTTTGATTTTTAAAAAACACTTTAGAACGAATTACAAATTCGTTTTCGCGAAAAAAATAGAATTTAAGAAAGCTAAAATGTTAAAATGATTTAAAACTAAAAGTAAATACACCGTGATAATGATTATTCATACGATCTAATACTTTTTCTACAGCATATTTACGAGAATGTTTTAAAGATTCATATATTTCTTCTTTGGGAATAGTTAAACGAGAAAATTTTTCCTTTTTAGAATTTACTTTTTCTGGGTGAAATTGATAACTTGTTATACCTATAGAAGTAATAATTTTAAATTCTTTATACTTTTTTAATTCCGCTGCTACTTCAAGATCATCTTCTTTTGGCATTTGATTTGAAACACTTAAAAATTCCTTGGTATGCCATCTTTTTTTTGGTTTGATTAATAATCGAGTAATAACAGAATCTGGATGTATATGATAAAATATTGAAGAATCACTAGGCGGATTTAAAAATTCTTTAGAAACTGCAGCGCTAAATTTGGACTCACCCTTAAACCGAGATATTTTTTCTGAGTGCTTCTCGGACGGATAATAATGCCAAGTTGAATTTTTCTCATCAAATGCCCAGTAATATTCTTGTTCAGCTTCTCGGGCAATGTTCGCTAAATTAGCTTCTCCCTCTTTTTTTTCTAATTGTATTTTATATGGCTGTTCCAAAGAAAAAAAATCTTCTATTTCTTGTTTTTCAATTCCATGGAATTCGCTATTGATCATAGTGATAATTATTAAAATATTAAATGATGACAGCGAATATAATTCAGTTTTGCATTTTAAATTTTAACTCTCAAGATTTTTTAACTCCAAACAATCTCCCGTATTTTCCAATTCTTGTTCCGCCGACGATCCGCAAAAAAGTTCGGGTGATAATAATTGCCGAGAACATACTTATTAGAATTCCAATTCCCAGAGTCAAGGCAAAACCTTCAATGATGCTGGTGCCGAAATAAAATAAAATCAAACAAATTATCAGCGAAGAAATATTTGAATCGCGGATTGAAGTCCAGGCGCGGACAAATCCTTCTTCAATCGCCAAAGTTAATGGTTTACCGGCGCGCAATTCTTCTTTCATTCTTTCGAAAATCAGGACATTGGCGTCAACCGCCATTCCAATTGATAAAATAAATCCGGCGA
>CBDVEN010000105.1:0-2620 GCA_965373025.1 uncultured bacterium
TTTGCCATCACTCCCAAAGCTCTTATTGTTGGATTAAGCGTTATAGTTATTGCCGCAATTTCAATTTATTTTTTTTACCAATTAAGTTTTTTAACAAAACCTCCTGAACTTATTATTGAATATCCAAGCGAGGATTTGATTATTGATAAAGAAAAAATTTTAATCAAAGGAAAAACGCAGATAAATGTCGAGATTTCCATTAATGGCAGCGGAGTTTGGCTTGACGAAGAAGGTATTTTTAACCAGGAACTTTTTCTTCAGGAAGGGATTAATGTTATAAAAATTATCGCGGTTAATAAATTCGGCAGAAAAAATGAAATAATCAGAAAAATTATTTATGAAAAATGATTTCCAAAAAATTTTTCCGGAAAGAAATCCTTGGTGCCATAAGGGTGAATTTGGATATGTCTTGATTATCAGTGGTGGCCGCGTTTATTCCGGCTCGCCGATTTTTAACGCTGTTTCCGCTTTAAGATCAGGCGCTGATTTAACGATGATAATAACTAACCGCCGTAGCGCGGACATTGCGGCAAATTTTTCGCCGGACATTATCGCCCGCCCGCTTGATAGGGATTTAGAGATAAAGCATATTGGAAAAATTCTTTCTTTGTCAAAAAAATTTAATTCTTTGATTATCGGCGGCGGACTGCCGAGAGACAATAAAACTTATAAAGCGATAAAAGAATTGATAAAAAAGATTGATTTGCCGATGGTTATTGACGCTGAAGCGATTAGAGCAGTTGCTGAAGATAAAGAAATTCTGAAAAACAAAAAAGTTATTTTAACTCCTCATACTGAAGAATTTAGAATTTTAACTGGAGAAAAAATCACGCCAGAAGTTGAAGACAGAAAAGAAAAAGTTAAAAAATGGGCAAAAAAAATAGGAGCAATAATTTTGCTCAAAGGAAATGTTGATGTAATTTCTGACGGCGAAAAAGTTTTTTTAAATAAGACCGGAACTCCCTTTATGACCAAAGGCGGATTTGGAGATACTTTGGCTGGAATTTGCGGAGCGATGCTTGCCAGAAAAATTGACTTAATTGAATCTGCCAGAGCCGCTGCGTTTATTAACGGCAAAGCCGGAGAGATGGCCGCGGAAATTTACGGAGAAGGATTAATGGCAAGCGATATTTTTGAATTTATACCAAAAGCGATTGAAGAAATTCAAAACACAAAACAAAAAATCCAAAAATAGATTTTTTGTTTTCATTCCACTGTCACCGACTTTGCCAAATTTCTCGGTTTATCAATATCGCAACCAAGTTCGAGTCCCATATAAGCGGAAAAAAGATGCAGAGGAATAACAGATAAAATCGGCGTGAGCATTTCCAAAGTTTTTGGAATGTAAATTACATCATCGGCGATTTTTTTTATTTCTTCGTTTCCTTCTGTGGCAATAGCGATTATTTTTCCGCGCCGCGCTTTTGTTTCCTCAATCGCGTTAATCATTTTTTCATAAACCGAATCTGAAGGAACAATAAAAACTGAAGGAAGATTTTCGTCAATTAAAGCAATCGGACCGTGTTTCATTTCGCCGCCTGGATAACTTTCAGCATGAACATAATAAGCAATTTCTTTTAATTTTATAGCCCCTTCTTCGGCAATTCCTAAATTATATTTTCTTCCAAGAAAGAAAAAGTTTTTAAATTTAGAATATTTCTCAGCCAAGTTTTTAATTTGTTGGTCTTGCTTCAAAATTTTTTCAGCCAGTTCCGGCAACTTCTGAAGCTCTTGCCCGATTCTTCGTCCAGTTATTAAAGACATTTCTCTTTGCCGTCCTAAATATATTGCCAGAAGCGCCAAAATAGTTAACTGTGAAATAAACGCCTTAGTTGAACCAACGGCAATTTCCGGACCGACATGATTATAAACTCCGGCTTCGGTTTCCCGCGTTTGAGTTGAGCCGACAACATTAGTAATTCCCAAGACCAAGGCGCCTTTTCTTTTTGCTTCTCTAAGAGCAGCCAAAGTGTCGGCTGTTTCTCCTGATTGAGAAATAGCCAAGACGGCTGTTTTTTTATCAATAATCGGTTTGCGATAACGAAACTCAGAACCCATATCCACTTCAACTGGAATGCCGGCGTATTCTTCAATCATATATTCGCCGACCAATCCGGCATAGCGAGCGGTGCCGCAAGCAATAATAATTAATCGGTTGATTTCTCTTAATTTTTCAGTTACATTTTCCAATCCTCCTAATTTCGCCAATCCTTCTTCGGGAATTAAGCGGCCCCTAATGCTGTTTCTAATTGCTTCCGGCTCTTCAAAAATTTCCTTGAGCATAAATTTATCAAATCCGTTTTTTTGAATTTGCGCAGCGTCCCATTCTGTTTTTTGCGGAACTTTTTCTTTTTCAACATTATCAAAACCAACAACTTTAAATCCATCTTTTTCAATTATTGCCATTTCTTCGTCATCAAGATAAATTACCTGTCTTGTATAGCCGATGATCGCCGAAGGATCTGAAGCGATAAAATATTCATCTTGTCCAAGTCCGATAATAAGCGGGCTTCCTTTGCGGACAGCAATAATTTTATCTGGTTCGTCCCGGGCGATAATTGCCAGACCATAAGCGCCTTCAATTTTTTCCAACGCCTGCCTTGTTGCTTTTTCTAAATTT
>CBDVEN010000106.1:0-2597 GCA_965373025.1 uncultured bacterium
ATAGGTTTTTTCTTGTTTCATGATTTGTATTGGAAACTAATGTTTTATGAATTTAAAAAAGTTTTCTGGATTCCCGTTTTCACGGGAATGACAGAGGGAAGCGGGAATGACAAAAGAAAGGCAGGATAACAAAAGATTTTTAACTTTATAAACTTTTGGCTTCATTCACTAATTTCAATCCTAATATTTTTTTTCAGTCCCGGGATATTTTTAACCCAGGACGGCCAAAAGTTCACTTCAACTTTTTCAATAGTTTCAAAATCTTTAAAATATTTTTTCACTTCCTCTTCAGACATTCCGATGATTTTTTCTTTGTCAAAAACTTTTGCGCTGAATTTCGGAGTAAATGTTCCATCAAGATTTGCTTCAAGGCGCGCCCAACCCTCTTCAATGTTAATTTCCGTTAATTTATAATTAAATGTTTGTTCCTGGCAGTTTTTAAATTCCTCGTCAGCCGCTCCTTCTTTTTTTAACCGCATTTTCGCCAAAGATAAAAGAATTTTTTCCGAAACGCCTACGCCTTGAGTTTTTATTTCAACTTTTATAGAAAATTTTTCTTTAATCGTATCTATCTTTGTATCGCACTTGGTTTTTATAATTTCATTTTTAATCGCTTGAGGAATAATTTGCTCGTTTTGTTTTATTTTTTTCTCAATTTCTTCAAAAGATTTTTGCCAAAGCTCTTCCGCTAATTTTTTTTCCGCGTCTTTAATATCTTTTTCCGCAACAATTCCAACATCTTTTACTCCGCCTTTCGCGGCAGCAAATGATTTTGCCCAAACCCTTTCACGCATCCAGCTTGATAATTTCAAAAAATTAAATTTTGTCGGCTCAATATTTCCGTTAGCGCCTTTTTTCTGCGCAGTAATTCCTACTTTTATTTCTCCTTGAGCCGGAATAACAACTCTCTTGTCAATTAAAAATACCGGAGATTTTTTTCCTTCCGGAGCAATCTTACTTTTTTGATAAAGCGGCTGATCTTTTTCTCTTTTATTATAAATCGTTATCTCGCCTTTGGCAAAATCATCAATCTGTGTTATGCTTTCTGTTTTAAAAGTTTTGCTTCCGGTTTTGACGATTTCAAGGATTGTTCCCGGAAGAATATTTCTTGCCGCGTTCGGCGTTTTTAAATTCTTATCAATTTTAACTTTGAGAGAAAGCGTTTTTTTTATTTCTTTCGGATAAATGGTAATTTCCGCTTGGGAAAAAGTAAAATAAAAAATCAATCCGATAAACGCCAAAGAAAAAAACGAAAATCCCAGAATGATTTTTTTATAAGAAATCCCGTTTTGTATTTTTCCAAGTTCCATAAATTTTTTTTATTCCATTTTAATTCTATCTTTTCCTACTAATCCTTCTAAAACATCGGCTAAACTTTGCGAGTATTTTATTTGAAAAGGCGTTTCTATTCTTTGTGGATTTTCTTCAGGATTGTTTGAATCAATAATAATAAAAACTCGGCAATTTCCTTTTTCTGAAACGCTGAGCATTTCTTTTAGTTTTTTTAATATTTTTGAATCGGCGTCTGAAGATAATTTAATATAAAGATTATCGCTGGTTGAATTTTCAGAAAAATTTTCAGAATTTTGTTGCGATTGATTTACTTCGCTGGAAAAACTCGCGTCATAATTTTGATTCGGCGCTTCTGCTAAATTTTCTTCCGGCGCGCTTGAAAAAGCGTTAGGATTATTTAAATTAATTTCTTTTGCCTGTCGGCATAAAAGTTTTGGCGTTCCGTCGCGGTCGTTCAATTTTCCGCTGATTAGAATAATTTTTTCTTCCATCCAGATATTCGGATTTTCCTCCAAGTATTTCGGAAAAACAAGTACTTCAATTCTTCCGGTTAAATCTTCAAGTTGGACAAAAAGCATCGGCTTTTTGCTTTTGGTAATAATTCTTTGAATCTTGCTGACGATTCCGCCGACGCGGACATTTTTTCCGCTTTTTTCCGAACTAAGCGAAGCGCAGGGACTGGCGTATTTTTCAAAAATTTTCTGGTATTCTTTAAGCGGATGGTCAGAAATGTAAAGGCCTAAAAGTTCTTTTTCCCAGGATAATTTTTCTTTTTTTTCCGCCGGCAATGAATCCTTTAATTTAATTCCCGGCAAAACTTCTTTGCCGTTTCCAAACAAACTTGTCTGTCCGTTAGTTTTTTCTTTTTTCATTTCACGGCTGTACATAAGAATCTGGTCTGAATTTTCCAGCATCCTTTTTCTCTCGGCAAATTCGTCCAAAGCCCCGCACTTGATTAAGCTTTCTAATGATTTTTTATTCAAATCCTTTGATTCAACTCTTCCAATAAAATCATCCAAGTTCTTATATTTTCCGTTTGCTTCTCTTTCTTCAATCATTTCACGGATTACATTATGCCCGACATTTTTAATCGCTGAAAGCCCAAAGCGGATTTTTTCTTTTCCATTGCCATTCACCACGGTGAAATTGTCAAAACTTTCATTAATATTCGGCGGAAGAACTTCAATTTTCATTTCCTGGCATTCATTAATTTCAATGGCAATTCTGTCCATATCGCCCTGGTCAGAAGTTAAAAGCGCCGCCATAAATTCCGCTGGATAATAAGTTTTTAAATAAGCGGTTTG
>CBDVEN010000107.1:0-2553 GCA_965373025.1 uncultured bacterium
GGTAGTCAATTTTTTCCAAACTTTTAAGGCACTCTATCGTATCTTTCCAGCCGTTCCAATTCAAAATAATAATAAAAACTTTTGGTTCCATATAATCATTTTATCACAAGAAAAATACTTGAGCAAATTTTAAAAATATTTGTCATTAAAAGAAGGCGACATTGACCAATGTCGCCTTCTTGAAATAAAATATCGCTTTCAAACATTTATCTATCTCTTCTTCCACTGCGGAGCTCTTCTCGCTTTTTTTAATCCTGGTTTTTTTCGCTCAACTTTTCTTGGATCGCGTTTTAAAAATCCAGCCCGTTTCAATTTCTTCTTTAATTCAGAATCCCAAACAAGCAATGCTCTGGCAATTCCGTGGCGAGACGCTTCCACCTGAGCTTTTGAGCCACCTCCTTTTACTTTTATTGAAACGCTAAATTTATTTAAACCTTTTGTTAGTTTTAACGGCTGTTGAATAATAATTTGCTGCTCAAGCGTCGGAAAATATTTGTCAAAAGACATTTCATTGACGACAAAATCAACCTTATCTTTTTTTAAAGGATAAATGCGAACTTGAGCAATAGCTGTTTTTCTTCGGCCAATCCCGGCAAAATATTTCTCTTTCTTTTCTTCTCTTTTATTCTCTTCCTTTTTTTCATCTTTTACTTTCTTTTTTTCTTCTACAACTTTTTTCACAACTGGTTTCTTTACTGATTTTGCTTCAACCTTTTTAGTTTTTTTAGATTTTTTTTCTGTTATCATAATTTATTTTTATCTGTTATTTAAATCTCCCTTCATAAGGATTATCTTTTCCTTTAAAAGATTTTAACCGTTTTATCATATGAGCTCTTAATTTATTTTTAGGCAGCATTCCCCAGACAGCTTTTCTCAAAACCGCCGAAGGGTTTTTCTCAAATAATTTTCCATAAGAAATTTCTTTAATTCCGCCCGGATAACCGGTGTGGCGGTAATAAATCTTTTTCTCTTCCTTGTTTCCGCTAACTTTAATTTTATCAATATTTACAGCAACAACAAAATCTCCTCCGTCAATATGCGGAGCAAAATCAACTTTCCCCTTCCCTCTTAAAAGCAAAGCAACTTCTGTCGCTAACCTGCCTAAAATTTTCCCTTCAGCGTCAATTAAATGCCACTGCCGTTCAGGCGCTAATTTTTTATTAGTTTTTTTATTGTTTGTTGCCATAATTTAAAATCTCCTTTTGATAATTGTTTAAAACTGTCATCCTGAACTTGTTTCAGGATCTATTTTAAAAATCCTCCTGCCCGCATTGCTTCGCAAAGCGATGCAGGCGAGCCTAACCCCCTTTAAAAAGGGAAAAAATAGATTCTGAAATAAATTCAGAATGACAATTTATTTTAAAACAAATTCAATCTTCGCTATTTTTGCCGCGTCATTTTTTCTAAAACCAAGTTTAATAATTCTAAGATAACCGCCTTTGCGGTTGGCGTACTTTGGAGCGATTTTATTAATTATTTTTTTAGCCGCCTGATCGGAAAAAATACTGTGAATTTTTTTCTTGGAAGCCAAATCGTTTTTTTTCGCCGCGGTAATTAATTTTTCCAAAAATGGCTTGATTTCTTTCGCTTTCGCTTCAGTGGTAATAATTTTTTCTTTCAACACAATAGCCGTAGCTAAATTTTTAAATAAAGCTTTTCGCGATGCTTGATTCCTCTTTAATTTTCGTCCTTTTTTTAATTTCTTCATAACTTTATTCTTTTAATGTTAATCCTAAATTCCCCAGCGCCCTTTTGATTTCTTTTACGCCTTTATCGCCCATTCCTTCAAGATTTTTTACTTTTTCTTCATTCTTTTTAACAATTTGCCCTACATTTTTAATTTTATTTTCTTTCAAAACATTCATTGTTCTTGTGGATAATTTTAATTCATCTATTCCCTTTTTCAAAAAATCTTCTTCTGTTTTTTTCTCCGTTTTCTCTTCAATTTTCTCTTCTTTAATTTTTTCCTTTTTCTTTTCTTCTTTTTCTTCTGCGCGGCTTTTTATTTCCTCTATTTCAGCAAAAACGTTAAATTGTTCAACTAAAATCGCCGACGCTTTTTTTAGCGCTTCTTTCGGAGCAATAGAGCCATCTGTTTCAATATCTAAAATTAATTTATTATAATTAGTCATCTGTCCGACTCGCATATTTTCAACTTCGTAGCTTATTTTGCGAATCGGGCTGAAAATAGCGTCAATAGCAATATTTCCAATGCCAAGCTTATTTTTTTCCCGCTGTTCAATTGAAGCGTATCCCAAACCTTTTTCAACTTGCATTTCCATTTCCAAAACCGCGTTTTTGTCAGTAAGAGTGGCGATATGTAAATCTTTATTGGCAATTTCTACTTCAGAAGAAGTTTTAATATCCGCCGCTGTCACTTTCCCTTCGCCTTTAGCGTTAAGAGTGATTTTCGCCGGTTCGTCAGTAAACATTTTAAATTTAATTTGTTTAAGATTTAAAATAATTTCCACGACATCTTCAAAAACGCCGGGAAGAGTGGAAAATTCATGTTCAGCTCCGCTGATTTTTACTGAAGTAATTGCCGCGCCCGGT
>CBDVEN010000108.1:0-2535 GCA_965373025.1 uncultured bacterium
CGAGCTTCAATTGGAAAAAAATAAAGTTGAAGAAATTAAAGAAGGCCAGAACGCCGGGATTGATTTTAAAGGCGATATTAAAATAGAATTAAAAGATAAATTGAAGGCGTATCTTGTTGAAGAGAAAAAAAGAGAATTGTAAAGAAGATAATTTATGTTTAAAATAATAAAATTATTTATTTTTTTCGGGATAATTTTTTCAGCGGTTTTTATTTGTTTTAATTGGCCGGCTTTGGAAGATCGGTTTTTTTATAACGAAAATGAAAATTTTAGTTTTAAAGAAGAGAAAAAAAATAGAATAGATTTTAATGAAGCAAATAAAAAAGCCGAAGAAATCCCTGAAGACGATCGGCTGATAATAAAAAAAATAAATGTTTCTGTTCCGATAATTTCTATTTCTTCCCGTCACGATAAAATTCTTCAAGAAGGGCTGAAAAAAGGAGCAGTTATTTTTCCGCAAACAGCGTTTCCGGGAGAAAAAGGGAACTGTGTTATTATCGGTCACAGCTCAAATTTTTCCTGGCGAAAAGGCGATTACGATACAATTTTTGTTCTTTTAGATAAATTAAAAATAGGAGATGAGATTGAAATTTTTTGGAAAAATGAGAAAATAAAATATGCCATTTTTGAAAATCCGCAAATAGTTAAAGCAAACCAGACAGAAATTCTTGCTTCTGCTGAAGAACCAATCCTGACTTTGATGACCTGCTGGCCGATTGGAACAAATTACAAAAGGTTGATTGCCAAAGGAAAGTTAGTAAAATAATTTTTAACTTTCTTCAACTGTCTGCAGTTCCAACGGCTCAACGCAAATCACTTCCATTTTTTTGCCGCAAGAAGGACAAACAATAATTTCCCCTTCGTAAAGTTCAGGATTCGGCTGGATTTCATAATTGCATTTTGGGCATTTTGCCATAGTTTTTTTATAAGTTTTTATTCCTATTCCTATTTAATTTTAGCATTTAAGAATTATGGCTGTCAATTTACTTTACGGATTAACTCTTGCCTAATTTAAAATAATAAGTTATAATAAAAATAGATAAATAAATAAAAAATAAAGAATAAAATTATGGAGATTAACGAGAAAAATTTTGAAGACGAAGTTTTAAAATCGGATTTGCCGGTTTTAGTTGATTTTTGGGCGCCTTGGTGCGGACCCTGCCAAATGCTCACGCCAATTTTGGAAGATGTTGCCAATGATTACGAAGGCAAGATTAAAGTTGTCAAGGTTAATATTCAGGAGAATGAAAATTTGGCAAGCCAATACGGAATTATGGCTATTCCTAATTTAAAGATTTTTAAAAATGGGCAGGCGGTTGATGAAATTATCGGGCTTCAGCCGAAAGAAGCAATCGGCGAAAAAATAGAAGCAGTAATAAATTAATGAAATTATGAGTAAAAAAATAAAAGTCAATCAAAATTTATGCATTGGATGCGGCGCTTGCGCTAATATTTTTCCAAATGTTTTTAAAATGAAAGAAGATAATAAAGCGGAAGCGATTAATTCAGAACTTTGCGAAGAAGATGAAGCGCGCAGCCAAGAAATTGTTGACACTTGCCCGGTCAGAGCGATAGAAATAGAAGGATAAAAATGAGAGTTAAAAGTCCATAAAGTCAAAAGTTTATAAAGTTGAAAGAAATTGGAACTTGTAGAAATTTATTGTTATTTAATTTTTGAATTAAGTTTCTTATGTCAAAAACCTGCCAAAAAGAAATTAAAAAAATCATCAATACGAAAACCAAACTTCCGCAAAATTTTAAAGATTTGCTTTGGTCGTATAATTTTTCAAAAATTGATTTAGAAGAAGACAAAGAAAGAATTATTATCAATACGATAAATTATGGAGATTGGCTGCATTGGCAATGGATTTTTAATTGTTACGGAACAAAAGAAGTGAAAGAAATTATAGAAAATACTCCGGCAAGCGAATTCAGAAAAAGAGCTTTAAAATTAGTTTGTTTATTGTTAAATATAAAATTAATAAAATATGCGTCTCGAGGCGTTAAAATTAAAGCAGAAACAAGTGTTTGAAAAAATGGAACATTTTCCGGAATTTTATTTAGTCGGCGGCACTGCGTTAGCTTTGCAAATTGGCCATAGAATATCAATTGATTTTGATTTGTTTTCAGCAAAAGAAATTCCAAAAGGTCTTCTGAATAAAGTAAAAAGAATTTTTAAAGATTTTGAAGTAAAAACAATTATAAATAATCCAGAACAATTAACAGTAAAAATAAACGGAGTGAAAATAGATTTTGTAGAATATAAATTTCCTTTAAAAACAAAATTGCTTGAATATCAAAATATAAAAATTGTTTCTATTTTAGAAATTGCCGCGATGAAAGCATACGCTTTAAATTATCGCGGAACATTAAAAGATTATGTTGATTTGTATTTTATTCTAAAAGGCAAATATATAACATTGGAAGATGTTAAGAAAATTGCCGAGAAAAAATACAAGAATGAATTTAATTTTAGGTTATTTTTAGAACAGTTGGTTTATTCAAAAGATATCAAAGAGGAAAAAATTGAATTTT
>CBDVEN010000109.1:0-2516 GCA_965373025.1 uncultured bacterium
TAAGAATTGAAATGCGCAGAGCAGCCCAAATAAAGCAAGGAGACGAAAGCATCGGCAACAGAGTCAAAGTTAAAATAGTTAAAAATAAAGTTGCTCCTCCATTTAAAACCGCGGAATTTGACATTATGTATAATGAAGGAATTTCCCGTCTCGGCGATATTATTAACACAGCGGTAAATTACGGAATAGTTAAAAAATCTGGCTCTTGGTACACTTGGAAAGACCAAAAGCTCGGACAGGGAATTGAGGGCTCTAAAAAATATTTTAAAGAAAATCCAAAAGCGGTTAAAGAAATTTTAGATCAAATAAAAAAAGCGTCTCAAGAAGAAAATAATGACGAGTAGTTTTGTTTTTAACTTTTAACTTTTCACTTTAAACTTTTAACTAAAAACTGAAATATGCTGTCTAAAACAAAATCATGCGCGGTGATTGGATTAGACGCCCAGCTTGTTGAAATAGAAGTTGATGTGTCTGCTGGTTTAGGATCAACAGTTGTTGTCGGATTGCCTGACGCCGCGGTTCAGGAAGCAAAAGAAAGAGTCAGGTCGGCGATAAAAAACAGCGGTGTTCATTTTCCGACTTCGCGGCTGACAATTAATTTAGCGCCGGCTGATATTAAAAAAGAGGGGCCGATTTATGATTTGCCGATCGCCTTGGGAACAATTCTGGCAACTTCGCGGCAAAAGCCGATTGAAGCGATAGATGATTCTCTTTTTGTCGGAGAGTTGTCGCTTGACGGCAAACTGCGGCCAACGCATGGAATTCTTCCGATAAGCATATTTGCCAGACAAAAGGGATTTAAAAAAATTTTTCTTCCAAAAGCAAACGCTCAAGAAGCGGCTTTGGTTGATAATTTGGAAATTTTTCCAGTGGAAAATTTAAACCAGCTTCTTTCGCATTTGTTCGGACCGACTTTGATATCTCCTTTGAAAAAAACAGGAGATTTTTTTTCAAAAGAAAATATTTTGCCTGAATATGATATGGCTTATATTAAGGGGCAGGAAAATGCCAAGCGCGCTCTGGAGATTGCCGCGGCCGGCTCGCATAATGTTTTAATGAGCGGTCCGCCGGGGTCAGGAAAAACAATGTTAGCAAAAGCGATCCCCGGAATTCTGCCGAAAATGACCAAAGAAGAAATTTTAGAAGTGACAAAAATTTACAGCGTTGCCGGAATTTTGCCTCAAGAAAATCCTTTGGTCAAGCAAAGGCCGTTCAGAGCGCCGCACCATTCGGCAAGTGCGATTGCTTTAATCGGCGGCGGACAATTTCCAAAACCGGGAGAAGTGAGCTTATCTCATCGCGGAATTCTTTTTCTTGACGAACTTCCTGAATTTCCGCGCCATGTTTTGGAAAATCTCCGCCAGCCGCTGGAAAATGGATCGGTAACTATTTCCCGAGCGCAGGGAAGCTTGACTTTTCCGGCGAATTTCAGCTTGATCGCCAGTATGAATCCCTGCCCATGCGGGTTTTTAACTGATCCGGAGAAAGAATGCCGCTGCAGTCCGTCGCAGATTATAAATTATCAGAAAAGAATTTCCGGGCCTCTTTTGGATAGGATTGATCTTTGCGTTGAAGTGCCTCGCGTTAAATTTGAAAAACTTTCTTCGGAAAAAGTGTCGGAATCGTCAGATGATATTCAGAAACGAGTTCAGGAAGCGAGAAAAATTCAGGAGAAAAGATTTAAGAAATTAAAAATTTCCGCCAACGCGGAAATGAAACCGCAAATGATTAAAGATTTCTGCCAAATTGATAATAAAGGGCAGGAAATTTTGAAAAACGCGGTCAACCAGCTTTTGCTTTCAGCTCGGGCTTATCATAGAATTTTAAAATTAGCTAGAACAATCGCCGATTTATCTGAAGAAGAAAATATCCAGGTTCATCATCTTGCCGAAGCGATCCAATATAGGAGGAGAGAAGAAAGAGACGGGATGTGAATATTAAAAATTTTTACACTGAATGAATATGATTAAATCAAAATGGAATAAAAATCAGGAAAATGAATTTAAAAAAACCATCAAAAAAAATTTTTGATGATACAATAAATTATAACGAAATTATTAAAAAATATCCTTGGATTATTAAACAGGGTAATAATTGTATTTTAAGTCCAGACAGCGACGGATTATTATGTGGATTATTTATGTCTAATTATTTAGATTGGAAGATAAAAGGATTTTATGATGGAAAAGTTATGCTTTTAGAAAAGGACACCTCTGTTAAGGATTGTATATTTTTAGATATGGAAATTTTTAGAAAAGAAATAAGGAGCATAGGGCATCATATGGTTTTGTTCAATAAAAACAAAAAGTATAAAAACTGGAATAATTTTCAGAATGCTATCCAGCCAAATATTTTTAGGAATTATGACTGTTATAAGGATTTTCGTTTGAAATATCCATTAGCAACAATTCATATGTTGTTAGGTTTAATTGGTTCAAAAATAAAAATTGATATTCCTATTTCCGCAATCTGTCCGTTATTATATACCGACGGCGTGTTCAAAAACCTTTTTAATT
>CBDVEN010000110.1:0-2439 GCA_965373025.1 uncultured bacterium
GAGGTTTTCCAAAAACCGTTTTCAATTTCTTGTATCTTTTATAATTATCCGGGACAAAATCTTTAATCAATTTTTCCATCAGTTTTGGCGAAAAAATATAAATTCCCATATTCCAAAAATATTTTTTTGTTTCCAAGTATTTTTTCGCCCGTTTTAAATTCGGCTTCTCTTTAAAAAAAGCGACTTTGTTAATTTTAAATCCGTTTATTTTTTCTAAATTTTTGCCTTTTTCAATATAGCCAAGTCCGGTGTCCGGAAAATTCGGACGGGCGCCAAAAGCAAGAATATAATCCGGATTTTTTTTGACGAATTTTTCGCCGGCGGAAATCGCTTTGAGAAACTCATCATTTTTTTTAATCAAATGGTCAGAAGGCAGAATTATTATTGGCTCGTCAAAATTTTTCAAGCGCGCCATAAAAAGGGCTATCGCCGAAACCCTTTCCCGCGAAGCCGGCTCAAGAATAATATTTTTTTTGGGCAGTTTTGGAATTTCTTTGGAAATTTCCCGGGCGTATTCTTTGTTGGCGCAGACAAAAATATTTTTTAAAGAAAATTTTTTGTTCAGCCGCTCAAAAGTCAGCTGGAACATTGTTTTCCTGCCCAATAATTTTTGGAATTGTTTTGGCTTGTGTTTTCTTGACAAAGGCCAAAGCCGGGTTCCCTGCCCCCCGGCTAAGATTAGAATATTCATAAAAAATGATTTAAGATTTACGAATAATTTATTTTTATCTCACAAAATCTGTTATTATTGAAATTTTAATTGATTACTCAAAGAAATTTTTTCATCATAATTATCTTTTTCCTTTTTTGAGTTTAATTCTGGCATCAAAATTCCTATTAAACAAGTTTCAAGTTTAGCGCAATAATCTTTATTATTTTCAGGATTCTCAAAATTAATCATCAAAACAAAATATTGATTAAAAACACTTTTTGCTATTTTGGCTAAAGAACATTTTTTATTTTCTTTTTGTCTTTTAAATTTTAATAAACTATTCATCCAAGCTTCTTCTCTAATATCAAAATGCGACGAGATTCTTTCAATAAATGAACGACCTGAACATTTACCGACATAAACAATATCTTTTTCATTGCGAAAAACATAAACTCCGTTTCCAGTTTTAATTGGCTTATCTTTTAGAAAGACAAGATCTTTGACTTTCAATTCTGATAATCTTATATAATTATCAAGATTATTCAAAATTATTTTTATCTCTCTTAATTTTTTATTTTTAATGTTTTCAAAATTTAGACAATATTTCATAATAATTTAGGGTCTTATAAACCTTTTGAAACAGTGATATACTAAAAGTATATGATAAACAAAAGGTTTTCAGGCAATTTAAGCTGTGCAAAAATTTCTGGATTACAGAAAATTTGACAATTTCCCAAAACTATATTAGTTTTAAAATAGCAAAAGGAGGAAAAATTAGGAGGAAGAAAAGAAAAAAATGAAAATATTGGTATGTGAATGTAATAAGAGAACAAATATAGAAGAAACGGAACTTGAAAGATTGTTAGATAAATATCAAATAGTAATAATCGGAAACAAATCTGAATCGCCAGAAGAACCAATATCTGATGTTATAATTAAAGATCCAAATAAAGCATCGGGGTTCAACCATCTTTGCAAAGAAAATATAGTTTACTATACATCTGCAAGCGTTCAAAAACAAAATGGAAATATGGTATTCTCTGTGCCAATGCCAGCCAGAGAAATAGCAAAAATATTAGAAAATACCATAGAATATGAACAATAAAAAAGTAAAACATAGCGCAATCATCGTATTGTCGCTTTTTTTTTATTTAAAAAATTTTAAACAGTATTCTGAATCTTTATCTTCTTCCAAAGCCACCAAAGAATAATCAAAATTAAAGGAATAAGATAAATGACTACTTTTGTTAAAAGTAAATAATTAAAAAGCGCGTGAATACTGATTGCCAAAATCAGCCCTTTGGCAATAAAAAAATTTCTTTTTATTGGATTAAATTTCGCCAACCCCAAAAAATATCCCAAAATTCCGGTATAGGCAATATGCCCGGCGGTTGAAATAAAAAAACGAAGCGGCATTACCGGAAGCAAAGTCAGATAATTTTCCTCGGATATTATTCTTAAAAAATAATTAGCGTTTTCCAAAGTGGCGAACCCCAAAGCGATAATAATTCCAAAATAAATTCCATCGGTAATTTTGGAAAAATTCGGATTTTTAAAAGCGGCAAATTTTAAAGCTAAAAACTTGGAAATTTCTTCAACAAAAGCGATAAAAAAAACAACCGAAACAAGAACGATCATTCCCAATGCTGTTTGTTCGTTACAAAATCCGGCAAAACATCGGGAAAAAATATTTTCCGGCAATTCAATGACTGCTGTTTCAATTAAAATAGCTGGAATAGTTGACAAAACTCCAGCGATAAATAAATTTCCCAAAAGGATTTTTTTTG
>CBDVEN010000111.1:0-2414 GCA_965373025.1 uncultured bacterium
CCATAAAATGTTATTTCGTCAAAAATTTTCTTTCTGCTACTAAAATAATATTCTTTATTTTAGTTTAGATTCAATAATAGTTTTTATCTGCTTTTCAGTTTTAATGATCTGAGGCGACACTTTTTTAAAAAAATAGATATGTTTTTCTTTTTGTAAAAACAAAGGCACAAAATGCAGAGCCAAATGAATTAAAAACATAAAAAACGCTATAAAAAGCAAAAAGGGCAAGGTTTGGTAAATATCAGTTATTATTAAGCTAATCATAAAAAATAAATGCATGGCTGTTAAAATACTAAAAGAAAGGATATCAAAATGCCATTGAATAATATTTTTGGATTTTAATACCTTATAAGCCATAATATTAATTATTTCTACGACGAGGATAATTAAAATAACCATTTTCCAAAATTGCACTTGGGGGTGATATAAAATTGAAAAATCATGCCTGGAACACAAATTAAAAAGGTGAGACCAATCTCCTAAATAATTAATTTGGAAAGGTATAATCGATAAAGCCAAAAAAAACGTTAATCCAAAAAATAAAAGACCGTAAGCGATTAAAGGACTAAAGCATTGAAGTATTTTGGTCAAAAATCTTTTAGGATTGAGGGTGCGGATAAAACGAATAATGAAAGAAAAAATAAAAACAACAACAATCCAGCCAAATAAATTTTCAAAAGGAACGCCATACCATTCTTGATCAAGAGGAATCTTCCAATTCCAGAAATGTAGCCGAATAGCCACTGTATCCATAGATAAGTCCAAAACCAAAGCCGTAAAAGCGTCAAAGATAGGTTTAACTGTCCAAGAAATTCTGTATTGGTCTGATAAAAGCATAGCACTGTAAATAATTACTGCCCAACCCAGACCAACTGCTATAGGCACATCAAAAATTCTCAATAAAAATTGGTCGCTATAATAATAAGTATGAAAAAAATAGATATTAGCGGTTTCTAATAACAAACCAAAAGCAAAAGCGGCTGAAAGTTCGAAAATAGTTTGTTTGTTTCTCTGATAAACGGCCCTTGAAAAAATAAGTAGAAAGGATACTATAACTAAGATCTCAAAAATAAAATAAAAATTTAATTCCATTGTTTTTTGATTTTATTTTTAGTTTCTTTGATATAGCGAGAAAGAAAGTAAAATGCTAACTTTTAAAAATCGGAATTATTTTTCAGTTTTATCAAATTTATTTTTTCTAAGTTTAACAAATTCCATTAAAACAATCGCCATCGGAATGGCTAAAACCATTCCGATTATTCCGGCTAATTTTGCCCCGATGATAAAAGAAACAATCACTAATACTGGATTTAGCCCGATTGTTTTTGAAAATAAAATCGGACGGACAGCTAAATTTTCAATAATTTGAACTGCGGCATAAAGCAAAAGAACAGTCAATCCAACCCAAGGAGAAATTAAAAAACCGATAAAAACTGCCGGGATGGTTGCTGCTACTGGTCCGAGATAAGGAATAATATCCAAAAGTCCGGCTAATAATCCCAGAAGCAAAGCGTAGGGAACTCCCAAAATAGAAAGTCCGATAAAAACAGTTATGCCGATTAAAAAACTAAGCAACAACTGTCCGAGGATCCACCTTCCCATTTTTATTTTGAGATTATCTAATAATTTCGCCGCGAAAAAATGCTGCTTTTCCGGAACAAAAAACTGAATGAATTTTTTAATTGACCCTTTTTCCAAAGCTAAGAAAAAAGAAACAACAATGGCAGTGCCGATAAAAATAAAGCTGTTAAAAACATTTAAAGTGAAAGTAAAAAGTCCAGCTGCTCCTTTTTCAAAATATCCTTTTTCAAAAAAGCCGATCATTTTTTCAGAAAATTCTTCCTGGGCGCTGATTAAATTACGCTCTAAAAGAATATTTTTAAAAAACTCAAAATTGTCCAAAAATTTATCTGCGTAATAAGGAAAATTTGCGCTTAATTGTTTTGCCTGTTCAATAACCGGCGGAATAATCAAAAAACTGACTAAAGCTAAAAATAAAAGCGAGGAAAAATAAATCAAAGAAACTCCGATTAAGCGAGAAATTTTTCGCTTTTGCAGATGTTCAATCAAGGGATCAAAAGCAATGGCGATTACCGCTGATAAAATTAAAAGCAGTAAAATGTCTCTGATGACAAATAAAAGAATTAATCCCAGAATGACGAGGACTGTCAAAAAAATTGTTCTTGACGAAATTTCAATATGTTGGCTCATAATTTTTATTAAATATTAAGCAATTTTTCAAATTTTCTTTTATTCCGAAACGGTCCTATTAAAGCCAAATTCAGTTTTTCCGGAACGAAAATTTCTTTAGCGGTTTTTTGAATATTTTTTGTTTTAACTATATCAATTTTAGCAAAAATCTGCTTTAAAGTCAAAATTTTTTCTTTTAAAATTTCCTGCGAGCCGATCCAATT
>CBDVEN010000112.1:0-2385 GCA_965373025.1 uncultured bacterium
AGTCAGAAGAGGAAACTTCTGAAAATGAGACGGAAAAAGAGAATAAAGAAACTTCCGATAAAAATTGGATGATAATAACGATTATTTTATCTGTCCTTTTCGGATTGGCCGGATATTATTATGGAAGATCAAAAAGCAGAACGATAAGGAAAAAATTTTGAAACAGAAGGTAACCTTCTGTAGATAACCTTCTGTAGATATTTTAGAAGTATTCAGGAGGTGGTTAAAATTGAGTGAAATAGAAAAGAAAAAACGCATAGAAAGAATTTTAAAAGAAGCAAAGATAGAAATAGAGGAAGAGACCGGTTACAAGATAGGATTAGGATGGTGGAAGGAAAGATAAAAGAATAATTCGAGGAGATAGCCGCAAGGTAAAATTTACTCCTCTTTTTTTTATGGGAAATTTCCTGTGGATAACTTTTTTGACTATCTGTTTAGGAATTAGTATAATATTTATACTAATTCTTAAACAACCTTTTTTATGAAATTAAACGAATTAAAAGCAAAAACAAACAATTTGTTATTGCTGAATAAAAATATTTTAAGAAATTTTGAACCGCGTAAAAACATTCTTGACGCCAATATTAAATATTGGCTGAAAAAGGGCGATCTTATTTTATTAAAAAAAGGATTTTATATTTTAAAAGATAAATATGAAAAAGAGCCGAAAAAAGATTTATATCTTGAATATATCGCCAGCCAGCTGATACAGCCGTCTTATATTTCATTAGAATATGTTCTGGCAAAATACCAATTGCTTACTGAACCGGTAAGCGCTATTACATTGATTACAACCAAAACCACCAGAGAAATAATAAATAATCTTGGCTCTTTCAGATACTATTCAATTTCTCCAGCGCTTTTTAAGGGCTATGAGATAAAATATTTTTCTGATTCGCCGATTTTAATTGCTGAAAAAAGTAAAGCGATATTTGATTATTTGTATATCAGATTTTTAAAAAATACGCCAGTTAACGAAAACGCTGTTAAAAATTTGCGGATAAATTGGGAAAATGCCACGAAAAAAGAATTTACAAAGCTTTATTCGTATTTATTATTTACAAAAAGCAAAAAAATTAAAAGCGTTTTAGATATAATAAAAAAATTATATTATGATTGAAAAAATTTTAAAAGAAATAGTTAGCAACAAAAGGAAAGAAAATATTCCCGATTTTGTCATTAAAAATTATTTAAAAGAATATTTGCAGTATCCTGTTCTTGATTTTATTTATAACAGCAAAGATTATAAAAATTTTATTTTTACCGGCGGTTCTTGCATTAGAATTTGTTTCGGCGCTCCGAGATTGTCCGAGGACTTGGATTTTGATCTTTATAAAAAAGATTATGAAAAAATAGATATATCGAAATTAGCCGAACTTTTAAAAGAAAATTTTAAAAAAAAATATATGGCTGACATTAAAATAAAATGCCAGTCAGATAAAAGAATATATCTTAAATTTCCGATACTTAAAGAATTGGGATTATCAAATCGCGCTGAAAGCGATTTTTTGTATGTAAAAGTTGAGATAAGCAAAACTAATTTTAAAAAACCCGATATTGAGCTTCTGCCGATTTCTTGTTATGGATTTAACTTTATAGCAAGAACTTATACTTTGCCGTTTTTAATGAACGGAAAGCTTAACGCTATTTTTAACAGAAAGTGGTTTAAAGGCAAAAAAAATGAAATTGATATTAAAGGCAGGGATTTTTACGATTTGTTCTGGTATTTTCAAAAAGGAATTTCTCCGAATTGGAAAAGTTTAAAAGATTCAATAGGCATTTTATCTGAAAGCCAATTAAAGAAAAAATTGCTGAAGATAATTGACGAATGCGTTTCTTCTCAAAAATTATCTTATGATTTGAAAAACTTTTTTCCTAATCAAAATTTCATTTCTGATTTCTGCAAAAATTATAAAGAAATTATAAAAAAATATTTATAATTTGCTTTTTAAAAATACAGGCATCCGATGCCTGTGGGAATTTGGGAAATTTTCCTGTGGATAACTTTTCTTGTCTTTAATTTTTGATTTGTTATAATTAAAAAATAGGAGGAGGGAATAAAATAAAAATAAAAAAAACCGGATTGATGGTTAAAATTAAAAAAATAAAATACAATAGAATAATAAAACACAAAAACGTATTTTGAACTCCTTTTTTGATAGGAGTTTTTTAATTTTAATTTATTCGTAAATCATAAATCTTTTTACAGATTGGAGGTGAAAATAAAAATGAAAATTAAAATCAAAAAATTATTGATAGCGCCTTTGTGCGCGGTGATTGTTATTGCCGGAGTGGCGACATTCGCCGCCTTTGAAGCGCATGTTATTAATGTCACGGCGCATATTGAAAACGCTTTGACGGTTAGTCCGGATTCAATGGGAGTTG
>CBDVEN010000113.1:0-2356 GCA_965373025.1 uncultured bacterium
TGCAAAAACAAATTCAAAGTTATTATCCGACAGCCGAAGTGGAGCGAACCGAGGATTATAATGTTTTTAATCCTCAAGGAGCGGTTTCCGCGTCCTATTTAAAACTTGCCCGCGATTGGATTTGGCCGATTAAGACCTACCAAAATTTAGAAGCCGATCCCCTATCGTCCCTTACTAACGCTTTGAGCAAAATTCCCGAAGGCGAAGGAGCGGCTGTCCAAGTTTTGATCAAGCCAATTAAAAATTGGCAGAAAAAATGTTTGTCAAAAGCGAGAGAAATTCAAGAAGGTAAAAAGAAAAAAAGCATAGCGGAAAATGTTTTGAACACGGCAACTGAAGGAATAGGAATTAGCGCAAAAAAAGATCCAAATGTTCCTTCACAAGATTTTGAACGTCAGCAAGTGACTACCGCTGACCAGGAAAAAGCAAAAGTGTTGGAAACAAAAGCGAGCAAAGTCGGATTTAAGACAAATATTAGAATTGTTGCTTCGGCAAAAACAAAAGAAAGAGCCGAACAGCTTTTAACTCATCTTCAAACATCTTTCGCCCAATTTAATTTAGTTGATTCAAATAATTTTGACACTTACGAAGCCCGTTTTCGCCCACGGCAATTTTTAAAAAAACTTGTTTATAATTTTTCCTTTCGGGATTTTAACGCTCAAAGATCTTTTATTTTAAATACCGAAGAATTGGCAAGCGTTTATCATTTTCCAACCGCCGCCACTGAAACGCCGAAAATGAAATGGTTGAAATCAAAAACCGCCCAGCCGCCGCTTAATATTTCTCCTGACGGGCTTATTCTCGGAAAAAATGTTTATCGCGGCGAGGAAACAGTTATCAGAATCCAGAAAGATGACCGCCGCCGCCATCTTTACGCAATCGGACAAACCGGAACCGGCAAGTCGGCGTTTTTTGCGGAATTGATTAAACAAGATATTAAAAATGGAAAAGGCGTTTGCATTATTGATCCGCACGGCGATTTAGTTGAAGATATTCTCAGCTGTGTTCCAGAAGAAAGAGCGGAAGATGTTATTCTATTTGATCCGTCAAATGTAGAAAGGCCGATTGCTTTGAATTTGTTGGAATATGACGCAAAATATCCGGAGCAGAAAACTTTTGTCATTAACGAAATGATCAAGATTTTTGACAAGCTCTATGATTTAAAAGCTACTGGCGGGCCGATGTTTGAACAATATATGCGAAACGCAATGCTTTTAATTATGGATGATCCGGCTTCCGGCTCAACTCTGATTGAAATTTCCCGAGTTTTAACTGACGCTGATTTTAGAAAATATAAAATTTCAAAATGCAAAAATCCGATTGTGATTAATTTTTGGACAAAAGAAGCGGAAAAAGCCGGCGGAGAAGCCGCGCTGGCAAATATGGTTCCTTACATCACCAGCAAGCTGACCCAATTTATTTCCAATGACACAATGCGTCCGATTATCGGCCAGCAAAAAAGTTCAGTGAATTTCAGGCAGGCGATGGACAGCCAAAAGATTATTTTAGTTAATTTATCAAAGGGAAAAATCGGCGAAATGAACGCTTATCTGATCGGATTGGTTTTAGTCGGAAAAATTTTAATGGCTTCATTGAGCAGGACAGATATTCCGCAGGACGAAAGAAAAGATTTCCATCTTTATATTGACGAGTTCCAGAATTTCACCACTGACAGCATCGCCACTATTCTTTCTGAAGCGAGAAAATATCGGCTTTGCCTGAATATCGCCCATCAATTTTTAGGCCAGCTGTCAGAAGAAATTAGAAAGTCGGTTTTTGGAAATGTCGGAACAATTGTTTCGTTCAGAGTCGGACCCGAAGACGCTGAATTCTTGGCAAAACAATTTACTCCGATTTTTAACGAGCAGGATTTGATTAATATTGATAATTACAACGGTTATGTTAAATTGATGATTAACGGAACAATCAGCAAAGCGTTTAATATGGCGACTTATCCGCCGATTAAAGGAAATACAAAAATCGCAGAAGCGATTAAGAATCTTTCGCGGCAAAAATACGGACGGCCGAAAGAAGAAGTTGAAAAAGAAATTTTAGAAAGATCGCAAATTGGATAAATTAATAAATATGCAAATCATTCTTCTTCAAGACATAAAGGGTCTTGGCAAAAAATTTGACATTAAAAAAGTGGCGGACGGTTATGCCCGGAATTTTTTATTTCCGAAAAATTTAGTCATTGCGGCGACCGCGGAAACAATCAGTCAAACAGAGAAAGAAAGGGAAATTAGAATTCAGAAAGAAAAAGATGGATTAAAAAAAGCCGAGCAAGCAGCTGGCAAATTCAAGGATTTGGTTTTGAAAATCAAGTCCAAGGCGACTAAAGACGGAAAACTTTTCG
>CBDVEN010000114.1:0-2341 GCA_965373025.1 uncultured bacterium
AGATTTAACCGAATCAGCTTTACTTGCTTCGTTGCCAAAAGCGACAACTTATTATTCTCCTTACGGATCTAACCCGGAAAAACTTAAAGCTCGCTGGGAATATATTTTAGACAGAATGAATCTTCTCGGATATATTTCTGAAGAAGAAAAAACAGCTGCGAAAGATACGGATATTTTGACAAAAGTTCGGCCGTTTCAGGAAAAAATTTTGGCTCCTCATTTTGTAATGTTTGTTCGGGAATATTTAGTTGAGGAATACGGAGAGCAAAGAATTGAAGAAGGTGGATTAAAAGTTTATACGACTTTGGATTTGAATCTGCAAAAAATTGCCGAAGAAGAAGTTAAAAAAACAGTTGAAAAAAACAGCAAAAATTATCGCGGCGACAATGCTGCTTTAGCGGCGGTAAATCCCAAAAACGGACAGATTCTAGCAATGGTTGGCTCAAAAAGTTATTTTGACGAGCCAACGCCAGCTGGTTGCATCCCGGGAAAAAATTGTAAATTTGAACCGAATGTAAATGTTACTATTCGTTCTCGCCAGCCCGGGAGTTCTTTTAAGCCGTTTGTCTACGCGGCGGCTTTTGAAAAAGGATACACTCCAGAAACAATTCTTTTTGATGTAAAAACAGAATTTAATGCGCAATGCCCGGCTGCGGCAAATCAAGGACAAGGAAACGATGGGGGAAAATGTTACCATCCGAGTAATTACGATGGAAAATTTCACGGACCAGTCACAATGCGCCAAGCCCTTGCACAATCGTTAAATATTCCTGCGGTTAAAACTCTATATTTAGCAGGAGTTAATAATTCAATAAAAACAGCCAGCAAAATGGGAATTACAACTTTAAACGAACCTGACCGCTATGGACTTTCTTTGGTTCTTGGCGGCGGCGAAGTAAAATTATTAGACGAAGTTTCCGCTTTCGGCGTTTTTGGCAATAAAGGAATAAAAAATAAAACTGTTCCTATTTTAAAAATAGAAAATTCACAAGGCGAGATTTTGGAAGAATTTGAATTATCAAGCCAGAAAGTTTTGGATAAAAATATTGCCAATACGATTAATAATATTTTGTCAGACAATGTCGCGAGGGCTCCGGCTTTTGGCGCTCAGAATCCGCTTACGCTTCCTAACCGTCCAGTTGCGGCAAAAACCGGAACAACTAATGAATACCGAGACGCTTGGACAATCGGATACACACCGTCTCTTGTTGCCGGCGTCTGGAGCGGAAATAATGATAATTCAAAAATGTACAAAGCGCCGGGAGTTTACCTTTCCGCGCCAATCTGGAATAATTTTATGAAGCGCGCGTTAGAAGGAACTCCAGCGGAAAATTTTACCGCGCCTGAACCGATGAAAGCGAATAAAGCGATTCTCGCCGGAAATTTTGCCAATGAGATTAAGGTAAAAATTGACAAGGCCTGCGGAGATAAATTAGCTTCGGAGTTTACTCCGGAAGACCAGATTGAAGAAAAAATTTATCAGGAGATCCATTCAATCTTATATTATTTAAATAAAAATAATCCACAGGGAGATTTTCCTTCTTCCCCGCAAGGAGATTTCCAATTTTCAAACTGGGAACAGGCGGTTTTAGCCTGGGCGGAAGAAAATGAACTTGAAGCAAATCAAGAGCCGCCTACGGAAATCTGCCAGATTCACAGTGAAGAAAACAAGCCGAAAATTAAAATTATTTCGCCGAGAGAAGACGAAGTGATTAGTAAACGGAATATTTTTATTAAAACGGAAATTTCAGCAAAATTAAAAGTTAAACAAGCAGACTTTTTTCTTGATAACGAATTTATTGGAAGCAGAAGCGTGGAGCCGTATAATTTGAATTTTTTTCTGCCTGGCGGAATAGAAGATAAAAAACACTGCCTTAATGTCAAAGCGTATGATGAAGTGAATAACACGAGTGAAGAAAAAGTTTGTTTCTTAGTTAATTTAAATAATCAGATTATTTTCAAAGAGCCGAAACAAAAAAACTTCCCTTTTGAGTTGGAAGTTTTCGCTGATCTGTCATTAGGAGAGATTAAAAAAGTTTCATTTTATTGCCAGACAGAAGATAAAGACGGCAGATATTTTTCTTTCAAAATAAAGGATGTTTATTCAACGAGCAAAAAGAATATTTACAAAACGGAATTTTTTACCGACCAAATTCCGCTTGACAAACTTTCGCTTGATGAAGAAGATATTTTCAAGCAAACATATTTAGCTTATGCGTTGGTAGTTACAAAAGACGGCGAGATTTTGCAGAGCAATATTGTGGCGATTAAACCGGAATAAAAAATTAGGGGCTTGCCCAGCAAATTAATAATTAATTAGTATCTTTTCAATAAGTTTAGC
>CBDVEN010000115.1:0-2332 GCA_965373025.1 uncultured bacterium
AAAAAGATGAGAAAAAAAAGCGCTGATTTTATTGCTACCGGACACTATGTTCGCCTGCAGCGAGAAATTCCAAATTCCAAATCCCCCGCCTGTATCGGCTATGCCAAAGGCATTGCGGGCAGGCAAATTACAACCTATAGATTATTTCAAGCGAAAGATAAAGAAAAGGACCAGTCGTATTTTTTGTATAATTTAAAACAAAACCATCTTAAGCGCGTTTTATTCCCTCTTGGCGATCTGACAAAAAAAGAAGTAAGAAAATTAGCCAAAAAATTTAATCTCCCTGTTCAAGACCAGCCAGAATCGCAGGAAATTTGTTTTGTCGCAGATAAAAATATAAGCGATTTTTTATCTCGGCATTTAAAAACCAAACCGGGGAATATTATTACTGTTGGCGGAAAAAAAATCGGCGAACATCAAGGGCTTATTTTTTACACCATCGGACAGAGAAAAGGAATTAGCATTGGTGGAACCGGACCTTACTATGTTGTTGAAAAAGATTTTAAAAATAATAATTTGATTGTAAGCTCTGATGCCAATGATCCGCTTCTTTATAGAAAAGAATTAATTGCTAAAAAAGTAAACTGGATTTCTGGAATTGAGCCAAAATTGCCTTTGAAAATTAAAGCGAAAACAAGATATAGGCAGGAAATGGCTGAAGCTCTTTTGACAAAGAACAATAAACAAAGAACAATGAACAGAAATTATAAAGTAAAATTTAAAATTCCTCAACGAGCGATTACATCCGGACAGTCGGTTGTTTTCTATAGAAATAATGAATTGCTTGGCGGCGGAATTATTGCTTAAAAAGAATGTTTTGATATAATTAAAAATAGTTAAATAATAAAATTATGGCTTCATTTTTTCAACAAGACGAAAAGAAAAAAGAGCGAAAAGAAAAATTTCAAAAAACAATGGACCTTCAGATGACTGAAGAAGATTTAAGGAAAGTTAAAAACCAAATCGGAGAAATTCAATCAGTAATTAAAAAGTTAAAAGGAGAAGAAAGAAGAGCGCGCCTTAGATTGGAAGAAGCAGAAGAAGAATTGAAAAAAATGGAAAGAAAAAAATATGAATTGGAAAAAAATATTTTAACGCAGAAAAGAAAAATTTATTGATAAAAATTATGAATTCAAAACAAATCCGACAAAAATTTTTTGATTTTTTTGAAAAAAAGGAGCACAAAGAAATTCCTTCAGCATCTCTTGTCCCGGAAAACGATCCGAGCGTTCTTTTTATAACCGCAGGAATGCATCCGCTCGTGCCGTATCTTATGGGAGAAAATCATCCTTTGGGAAAACGGATTGTAAGTATTCAAAAGTGCGTCAGAACAGGAGATATTGATGATGTTGGCGACAGCTTGCACAATACTTTTTTTGAAATGCTTGGGAATTGGTCGTTCGGAGACTATTTTAAAAATGATTCAATCCAATGGAGCTGGGAATTTTTAACAGATAAAAAATGGCTTGGAATTAATCCAGAAAAAATAAAAGTAACAGTTTTTAAGGGAGATAATGACGCTCCACGCGACGACGAGTCAATTGAAATTTGGAAAAAATGTTTTCAAAAATCAAGAATTTCTTTTGAAGTTTATAAAAAAGAAAAAAAGAATAATGAAAGCGCGAGAATTTTTCCTTTGCCGAAAGAAGATAATTGGTGGGGTCCTGCAGGAGAAACAGGGCCGTGTGGGCCTGACACGGAAATTTTTATTGATTTAGGAAAATCTATAAATTTTGAAAAATGTCCGAACGGCGATGATTGCAAGCCGGGATGCAATTGCGGGAGATATGTTGAAATTTGGAATAATGTTTTTATGGAATATAATAAAACCTCTGATGGAAAATATGTTCCGTTAAAGCAGAAAAATGTTGATACTGGGATAGGGATGGAGCGTATGTTAGCGACTTTAAATGGATTTAATAATGTTTATGAAACAGATTTGCTCGCGCCGATTGTTGATAAAGCTGAAAAGTTATCTAGAAAAAAATGTAATGAGTCTAAAGGTATTAAAAAATCAATGCGGATTATCGCTGATCATATTCGAACTTCTGTATTTATGATTTCAGACGGAGTAGTTCCGTCTAATTTAGATAGAGGATATATTTTACGAAGATTATTAAGGAGGGCGATCAGACATGGTAATTTATTAAAAATGCCGGATAATTTTTTATTGCCGTTAGTGGAAACTGTAATAAATATTTATAAAGATTTCTATCCAGAGCTTTTAGAAAATAAAAATAAAATTTTAAATGAGATTAAAAAAGAGGATGAGAAGTTTGAAAAAATTTTAATTTCAGGTAAAAAATTATTGGAGGAAAAATTTGATAAATAT
>CBDVEN010000116.1:0-2316 GCA_965373025.1 uncultured bacterium
TTCCAGCCAGAACTTAATTGTTGCGCTGTCTGCCAAAAAAAAAATAAGACCGCAAAAAAATTATTTAAGCGGCCAATTAGGTGGGATTATTTGTCCAGCTTGCCAGAAAAACGACAAAAAGGCAAAACCAATCGACGCTGAAGCTATTAAGGTTTTAAAATTTTTCAATCAATCACCTTTTAATCTTGTGGAAAAATTAAAAATAGAAAAAAAACTTGAAAAAAAAATAGAAAATTTAAATATCTATTTTTTAGAATTTATTTTAGAAAAAGAAATAAAATCAAAAGATTTTTTAAGCAAATTTTAAAAAAAATAAAAAATCAGTTTAATTTGCTTATCACTTTTTCAATATTTTCTTTCAAGGCCGCTTCAATTGCCAAAGCGGTTTTTTTAATCACTTTTTGAATAATTCTTTCTTCCTCATCGCTAAATTTTCCCAAAACAAAATTTTCTAATTTGCATTTTACTTGTTTATAATTTTGAGTTTTAAGTTGTGGTTTTTCCGCCTTCGGCGGATCCGCCGTAGGCGGGAACTTTTGAGTTTTAAGTTTTGAGTTTGCTTTGGTTCCTATTCTAAACCGAAAAAAATCTTTTCTTCCAAGATGGTCAATAATTGATTGGATCCCTTTATGCCCGCCGGAATTTTTGTTAAAAGAAATTTTTAATTTTCCCAACGGCAGATCCATATCATCATAAACGGTCCAAATATTTTCCGGCTTAATCTTGTAAAAACAGCTTATCTGGCTTACTGCTTGTCCTGATTCGTTCATAAATGTCTGCGGTTTGGCAAATAAAATTTTTTCATTATTGATTCTGCATTCTGATATTTCAGCTTTAAATTTTTTTTCACATTTTATTTTTGGCAAATTTAAATTTTCAGATACTTTATCAATAACCCGAAATCCCAAATTGTGCCGCGTCATTTTATATTTTTCGCCTGGATTTCCCAGACCGATAATTAGTTTAGTCATTTTTAAAAATTACAAAATTACCGCGTTCTTAATATGATTTAAACTTGCTTTTTTATTTTGTTTATCCAATTTTATGGCAATAACATCAATCCGCCAATCTGTCTGCGAAGAATAATCTTTTTCATAAAGATATGTTTTCGCCGTTTTGATAAGTTTTTGCTGTTTGAAAAAATTAACTGATTCCTGCGGCTGTCCATAAAAATCGCTTTTATCTTTAGTTCTTGTTTTAACTTCAATAAAAACAATTTCCTGATTTTCTTTGGCGACAATATCAATTTCACCCCATCTTTTTTGGTAATTTTTTTTAAGAATCTGGTAATTATTTTCCCGTAAATATTTCTCCGCAATCTCTTCCCCAAAATCCCCCAATTTTCTCTTTATAGTAATCATAATCTGAAAATTTAAAATCTGAAATTTATAACTTTTTATCGTATTTTATTTTAATTAGTTTCTATCAATTTCTTTCTGATTTTATTCTTTAAATAAAAATTTTTTATTCAAATCTCCGACAAAACTGAAATCAATATTTTCTCTTTCAACTAAATTAGAAAGGGGAGAATAAATTTTAGCAAAACAGGAAGTTTTCTCTAAAGCATTTTTAAAAAACAAAAGATCGTCGCGCTTTGCCGCTTTTCCATTAATATTAATTTGAAATTTTTTTTCTTCTGTTTTTTGAGGAGGTGGAACAGCGCTACTTGACGATTTCTTCGGTTGAACAGCAATATTCTTTTTTTCTTCCGGTTGAATAATATTTAATCGCGCGATTTGCACAGCGTTCGGAACATTTTCGGTAAAAATTGAAATTACTTGAGAAAAATAAAGATGATTTTTTTGAATTTTATCAATAGTTGTTAAATGCTCGTTAAAATTTTTAATTTCATTTTCCAGATCTCTGACTTCTTGTATTCTTACATTTTCTTTTCTTAAATTAATTGTTTTTTCCAAACCAGATAATTTAATATCCGCGTACAGCTGAATAATCAGCAAAAATAAAATAAAAATAAAAACCATAGCGATAATAATCACGCTATGCATAATAAAAGAGCGGTTAATTTTTTCCCACTTTAACTCTTTCCTGGCTTCCGGCGGCAATAAATTAAAATCAATCATAAATATTTTTTTCTTAAAAATTTAAGTTATTTCTTTTAAAGCAAGCCCGATGGCTGTTGTATAACAGAAATATTTCTTTGGAAAAGATATCTTTTTATTCAATAATGATGGAGCGATGTCGCTCCATGGATCATTTTTCTCAACCTCTTTTTTTATTTTTGAAGCAATCCAGCTATCAAGTCCTTTAAGATTTGCTCCGCCTCCACAAAGAATTATTTTTTTTACTTCATTTTCC
>CBDVEN010000117.1:0-2271 GCA_965373025.1 uncultured bacterium
TGTTCCTTCTTTTTTCAAATCAAACAAAATTCTATAAAGTTCGTTTTGAGTTAACGGATCAAGTCCTGCGGTCGGTTCGTCCAAAACTAATAATTTTGGCTTATGGAAAAGCGCCAACAAAATTCCTATCTTTTGTTTGTTGCCTTTGGAAAGTTTTTTAAATGGAACATTGAGGTTGCATTTTAATCTTTCTATAATTTCTTTTCTAAATTCAAAAAGGTTTTTCTTTCCCGCCTGCAACGTTGTCCGCCCGTAATGCTTCGCATAGCGATGCGGACGGGTAGCGGCTGCGGGCAGGCTATAAAACGAAGAAGAAAAATTCAAAAGTTCTTTTCCAGACATTTTTTCATAAAGATTCAAATCTCCGGAAAGATATCCGATGTTGCGCAGAATATCAACATAATGCTGGCTGGCATCCTTGCCAAAAATAAACGCTTTTCCGGATGTTGGATTCATAAGACGCAAAAGAAGCCGTATTGTCGTTGTCTTCCCCGCGCCGTTGGGACCTAAAAAACCGAAAATTTCCCCTTCTTTTACTTCTAAATTAAGGTTCTCAACTCCTCGATCTTTCCCATAGTATTTAGTTAAATTTTTTGTTTCAATAACTGTATCCATATATCTTTTTTCTATTCTATTTCTAAACAAAAATTAAATCAATTATCAAAACTGTTCTCCTCTATTAAGTTTTTAAAAAGTAAATACACAGCTAACCCATCCAAACAAAAAGCTTCCTATTTCTTATGCTCTAGGGGAGGGATTCGAACCCACGACCAAGTGCTTAACAGGCACCTGCTCTACCGCTGAGCTACCCTAGAATAAATTTTTTTATTTTTTATTTCTCCGCAATTATAAGAATTCTTTGTGCTTTTAATTTTTGCTGCATAAATTGATATCATTGCGATAGTGGGCGAGAGAGGATTCAAACCCCTGACTTCTTCGGCTTGCCCTGTTAGATGTATTTGTGGGTAATGTAGGATTTGAACCTACGACCTACTCGGCTTGCCCTGCTAGATTTTTAAATGTGGGTGGCACAGGATTCGAACCCGTGACCTTCTCGGTGTAAACGAGACGCGCTACCAACTGCGCTAGCCACCCGTAAATCTAACAAGATGAATAAATAAAACGCCTTATCTAACTGAGTTAATCTTCCCTCTGATAAAATTTATTCAACAAATTTTTAAAAATTAATTCATTGGAAATTTAATAGAAATTGAAAATTGTTTATGGTGCCCAGAGCGGGACTCGAACCCGCACGCCCAAAAGGGCACGGCTCCTCAAGCCGCCGTGTTTACCAATTACACCACCTGGGCAAGTTCCAAATTTTTAATTTTCAATAACCAATTTTCAATGAATTTTCAATGACTAAATTTTCAAACAAATCAAAATTGACATTTACTTTCTACCATTTCTGCTAAAAAAGTTTGGAAATTGTAAATTGGGATTTGATTGTAAATTAAAAATTGGGAATTAAAAATTTATTTCTCTCTTTCTTTATTTTCCTCTTTTTTAATCTTGTTTCCATTTTTTCCATTCAGTCCGCCGATTACTTCTCTTGCTCGGAGTTTTTTGCCGGTAAGTTTGCGCAAGTAATAAAGTTTTGCCCGCCTGACTTTTGTTTTCTTGACTAATTCAACTTTTTTAATCAGCGGAGAATACAAAGGAAAAACACGCTCAACGCCGACTCCGTAAGATTCTTTACGGACGGTAAAAGTCGCGCTCAATCCTTTGCCGCCTTTTACGGCAATAACCGTTCCTTCAAAAATCTGGATCCGCTCGCCTGAAGATTTTTTGGTTTTTTTCTTTCCTTTGCCACTTTCTTCTTTTATTTTTTGGTGAACTTTAACAACCCACCCCGGCTTAACCAACGGCGGTTCTTTTTTTATTTGCGATTTAGCAAATGCGTCTAATTGATTCATATTATTAAAATTTATAACTTTTTATGATTTTTTAATTTCTTCTATTTTTTTATTTATTTTTTCCAATTTTCCTCTAATGTCGAATCTCATTCTATCTATTTCGCCAATTCTTGGAAGAAGAGGTTTTACATCACTTCTCTGCGCTCTTGCTGTTTCATAATCTATGCCTCTATTTTTCAATTTAAAAAGCATATTTGCCGTTTTGAATGTTTTACTTTTAGTTATTTCTACATAAGCAACTTCCAATTTTTCATCATATTCTAAAAGCTCACCTTTTCTTTTTTCAAGTTCTTTAATTTCTTGTTTTTTATTTTCATCTAATATCTCCATAGTGTAATTCTAACTTATTTTGAAT
>CBDVEN010000118.1:0-2266 GCA_965373025.1 uncultured bacterium
CGGATACAAACTTCTTTTCCGTGTCGGCTCTCACGGTGGTCAGGAAATTCCTCATATCCATTTACATCTTTTAGGCGGCGCTCGTCTTTTTGAAGACATACATTCAATAAACAATTAATTTCCTATTTATCGTTATACTATTCTATATCACCGTCATATTTTATTTTTTTGTTTTATATTTTTTGTTTTGGATTTTTAGAAAAGGAGGTGTTTTAATGTGGTTGTAGTCAAAAAAAAAGAAAACGAAAGCGTTGAAAGTTTATTGAGGCGCTTTTCAAGAAAGGTTCAACAGAACCGTGTTTTGATTAACGCCAGAAAAACAATGTTCAAGGAAAAAATTCCAAACCGCAACAAGCGGAGAATGTCAGCTGTTTATAAAAATAAAGCGAGAAAACAAAGGGAGAAATTAGTAAAGTTAGGAATTATTGAAGAAAGAACCGACCGCAACAGAGGAACATTTAGAAAAAGTAGATAGAAAATAAAATTATTGAAATTAAAAAAAGTGGTGCGTTAACGCACCACTTTTTTTTAAAGCAGTAAAAATATTTTTATTCTTCTAATTTTTCCTTTAAAATTTTCAATAAATTTTTAATTTTTATCCGTTCTTGTTCCATCGTGTCGCGGTCGCGGATAGTCAGATCATTTTTTTCTAAACTTTCAAAATCCACAGTCAGGCAAAAAAGAGTTCCAATTTCGTCCTGTCGGCGGTATCGCTTGCCAATTGAACCAACTTCATCATACTGGCAGTTAAAATGCGGTTTTAACATTTGATAAACTTCTTTCGCCTTTTTAACCAATTCCTGTTTGTTTTTTACCAAAGGCAGAACAGCGATTTTAATTGGCGCAAGTTTTTTGTTTAATTTTAAAACAACTTCATTTTCTTTGATAGATTTTGTTGTGCTTGTCCTCCCTCCGGATATTTCTGTATACGCTTCGCATAAAAACGCTAATAAAATTCTTTCCGCTCCGACAGATGTTTCAATAATATGAGGAATATATTTTTTGCCGGTTGCTTCATCAAAATATTTCAATTCTTCTCCGCTATGTTTTGAATGATTGGACAAATCCCAATCCCCGCGGTTATGCACTCCTTCTATCTCTTTCCAACCAAAAGGAAATTTATATTCAATATCAATTTGCCTTTTAGCGTAATGCGCCATATCTTTTCCTAAAACTTCCGTTAAACGCAGATTTTCTTTTTTAATTCCCAAATCCAAATACCACTTTAATCGTTCTTCTTTCCAATATTCAAACCATTCATTAGGCGTATCCGCCTTTTCGGCTTCACCCGCCCGCAACGCTTCGCTACGCTCGCGTAGTGATGCGGGCGGGCAAAACCATTGCATTTCCATTTGTTCAAATTCTCTTACGCGGAAAATAAAATTTCCCGGAGTAATTTCGTTCCTGAATGATTTTCCGATTTGGGCAATTCCAAAAGGAATTTTCATCCGCGCTGAATTCAAAACATTTAAAAAATTAACATAAATCCCTTGGCAGGTTTCCGCGCGCAAATAAGTCGTTGCCGCTTTATCTTCAACCGCGCCCACAAAAGTTTTCATCATTAAATTAAACTTTTTCGGCTTTGATAATTCGCCTTTGCATTCAGGACATTTTAAATTCGTATTTTCTATCTCATCTAATTTAAATCGTTTATGGCATTTTTTACATTCAACTAATTCATCCGCAAAACCAGCGGAAAGATGTCCGGACGCCTGCCAAACCTTTGGCGACATTAAAATGCTTGCGTCAAGCCCGACAATATTTTCCTGCTTTTGGACCATTTCTTCCCACCAAACTTTTTTAATATTATTTTTTAATTCCACACCCAAAGGACCGAAGTCGTAACAGCTTCCAAATCCGCTATAAATTTCCGAGGAAGGGAAAACAAACCCCCGGCGTTTGCAAAGTGATATAATTTTATCTATTGAAACCATAGTTAATCCGTCTGTCATTCCCGTGAAAACGGGAATCCAGTATTAATTTAACTTTTGACTATTGTTATATTATAACTAAATAAAAGAATTATTGAAATAAAGTTTTACTGTTTGAAATATGCTTGATAAAATCTCTTGTAGCTTATCGTCATAATTTTGCCTCGGAAAATTTCAGAAAGTTGTTGATTTTATTTGTATATTATTAAATTACTTGAAATAATATCTATTTTTTCTTTTATTGAAAGCTTCTTCTCCTCCTTCTAAAATATTACAAACAGATTTAATAATGTCTTTATTTTCCAAAGATCCTGAAATATAACTTAGTTTTTCTT
>CBDVEN010000119.1:0-2253 GCA_965373025.1 uncultured bacterium
TCTTTCCCGTCAACATATAAGGCGATTTCTTTTTCTACATCCCATGTAACTACAATATGATGCGGTTCATCTATTGGAAGTTCAGAAACATCAACTTTTATGCTGGCTTTGCCTTTTCCTAAAGACACATGGGAAAATTTGAGTTTATTATCGCTATTCTTAATCAGAAAAATGCTGCCATCGCTTTTAGAGATATTAAAAAGCATTTGTTCGGTTCCGTCATTCCAAATCAATTTTTTTTCTTTAACCCAAAATTCCATTGATCCTTTTTTTATATTTACTTGTGATTGAATATTCATTTTTTTAATTATTCTTATTTAATTTTTGCATTATGGCGAAGGTCCGACCTAATTCCTTCGTTACTTATAAATTCTCTGCGTATCCCTGAAGGAGACACTAAAAAATAATTTTCAAACTTATTATAGGCAACGCTAATGTTAATAATTTTTTTGTAAATGTTAATAATTTTTTTGTAATTAAAAACTGTATATCCCGCTATGCCAAATATACTGGCGAGAGTAATAATATCAGCCACAAATCCTATCAACTGATTTATGTTGTTTATTTCAAAATTCCAATTCATATTTTTAAAACCCAAAATTATATTTCTCTTTAAATTTCCCAAACTTTTCAATAATCAAACTTACATCTTCATCAATAACTTTCTCATCATCTTTTTTAATAACTTCCCCTTTTTCATTTCGTTTATAAATCGCCCGACCGCGAATATCATAACCGATTTTTTCAATAATCCCCATAAAAATCGGATAATCTTTTTTCTTTATTTTTTCCAATTCTTCTTCCGGCAATTTCTGCAAAAATAAAACTGACGCTTTAACTCCAGCGCCGTAAGGAATAAAAGTTTCCTGCGGGAGAGAAACAACCGCTAAAATTTTAGCGTTATTTTTAATCCACTGGCGAACATAACCCAAAGATGAATTCGTTAAATCGCCATCTGGCAAAACAATCGCCATCCGCCCGTAATTTTTTAAAAACTGCAAACATCTTTCAATAAATAAAATATCAGGCACTTGCCCGCCTTTGCCGTTTTCAGAAGCAACCTTAGGCATTTTTTCCCATTTCTCTTCTTCTCTTTTCCACTTATGCCCTAATTCAAAATCATCTAAAATATTTTTGTCCGTCACTTTTCCTTTTGAGCCGAAAGGCGGATTTGTCATTATGATATTAAATGACTCGGACTGGATTTGATGATGGGAAGTGTTAAAAATTTTCTGAAGATCATTTAAAGAATTATGCGAAAATATGCCAGTGTGTCCGTCATCATATAAAACCATATACATTTTAGCAACTCGCGTTAAATCTTTATTAAAATCAATTCCGCGAATATAATGAATAGCATAATCTCTAATGTTGTTAATAATTTCCTGCTTGGATAATTCAGAACGATTTTTTTCAAATGTCCGCCTGACATAATTTAAGGTCTGGACTAAAAATCCGCCAGAGCCGCAAGCCGGATCTAAAATAGATTCATTGTCTTGAGGAACTAACATTTTTACAACCATATTTAAAATTGGATAAGGCGTAAAAAATTCTCCTCTTTCGCCTCTTGAATGCGCGTGGACAAATGTTTGAAAAGCAACGCCTTTTATATCCGCCTCTGTTCTGCCTAAATGATATTTTTGAAATTGTCCGACGGCAAAAGCTAAAGTTTTTGTTTCTAAAATAATTTTATCCGTAGAATCAAAAATATCGCCAAAATCTTTTTTTACTTTTTCAAATAAAATTTCAATTCTTTTACGGAATTTATCGCCGTTCCCTTTTTCTATTTCTTCTTTTTCTTTGGCGGTAATGCGAAAATCACAGTCAGCACTTGAAGATCTTTCATCAATCATCTTAATAAAAATCAATTTCAAAACCTCATTAAAAACTTTGTCTTTTAAATATCCTTCATTCGCGTAAATATAATTATGAATTGTCTCAAAAACTGTTCTCAATTCGCTGGCTGGCACTAAATCTTTTTTCTTGTAAAGTCCAATATCTTTTAATGATTCGCCGTATTTTGGAATATCAGGAATTTCTAAATGTTTTCTCGGATCTTTTGAATATTGAAAATAAGCAATATCTTTTCCGTTAAACCAAACAGCGAATTCAGCGGTAGTGCTATTGATATAGCTTTTTAATTGTTCCTTGCCGTCTTTTTTATCCAATCGTTTAAGTTCAATAACAATATAAGCGTTTTCTTCCGGCCTAAAATTTTTATCGTTGCGAAAAACAACAATATCAGCAGGTTTT
>CBDVEN010000120.1:0-2249 GCA_965373025.1 uncultured bacterium
GATGAAATTAAAGAAGTCAAAAGTTGTAAAGTCCATAAAGTTAAAAGTGTTAATAATGTGGAAGATTTACAAAGTTTTGTAGGAGAGCATAAAGGCGAAGAAATTATTTTAACAATTATAAGGGGGCAGGAAGAAATAAATCTTTCTGTTGCTCCGCGGGAGAATTTTCCGGAAGATCAAGGCCCGATGGGAATCGGCCTGGCAAAAACGGCGATTGTTTCTTATCCGATTCATCAGGCGATTTACCAAGGTGTTAAAGCGACAATTAATTTAACGATTTTAATAATTGTTTTGTTTGCCAAATTAATTTGGGGAATTCTGACTACTGGCCATTTGATTTTTGAAATCGGCGGACCAGTAGCGATTGTCGCGCTTACCGGCGACGCGGCAAAAATGGGGCTTATCTATCTTTTGCAGTTTACCGCTTTGATTTCCATTAACTTGGCGGTGATTAATGCTTTGCCTTTTCCGGCTTTGGACGGCGGGCACCTTTTCTTTTTAGCCGTTGAAAAAATCCGCAAAAGGCCAGTTTCCAAAAAGATTTTAAATAAAGTCAATAATCTCGGTTTTACTTTTCTTTTGCTCTTAATGCTTGTTATAACTATTCATGATGTAATGCGATTGGATTTAGCGGAGAAGATTAAAAACTTTTTCTAATTTTTTTCTGCTATTTTTAAGCCAATTAAAAAAACAGAGCGTAAAAATTGCTCTGTTTTTTTTATTTTTTAGATTATCGCCTCCGCGAGAATAACAGAAGAAGTTTTTTAATTTTTATCTTTCCTATATTTATAATCATCATAATTTCCATAATATTTTTTAACCTCGTTATTTTTTATTTCCCAGATAATATTGCAGACTTTATTCAAAACATACCGATCATGGGAAACTATAATGATCGGGCCGTTAAAATTTTTAAAAACATCAGCGACAACATCCTTGCTTTCCAAATCCAAATGGTTTGTCGGCTCGTCCAGAAAAAGCATATTGGAATTATTCAGAATCAATTCGGCAATTGCTACTCTTGCCCGTTCTCCGCCGCTTAAATCAGCAATCATTTTAAAAGCGTCTTTGCCGGAAAAAAGCAAAGACCCCAAAATATTTCTTATTTTTTCTTCTCTGGCAGGAGTTTTGGATTTTACTTCTTCTAAAATATTTTTTTGCGGGTCAAGATCTTCATGCGACTGCGCGTAATAGCCAATTTTAACTTGGCTGGAAAATTTTATTTTTCCTTCGACAACTTTATATTTTTCAATCAAAGTTTTTAAAAGCGTTGATTTTCCGGCGCCGTTAGATCCGATTATACCGATTTTGTCATTTTTTTCTATTTTCCATAAACCGTCAAGAATTGCCAACGGCAGATTTTTTTCTCCGACAATCAAGTTTTCAATTTCTAAAACTTTCTGCGGCAAATTTTCAGAAACATCAAGTTTAATCTTGATTTTTTTTCTATCATCTTCCGGCTTTTCCGCTTTTTCTATTTTATCAATCATTTTTATTCTGCTTTGGACCGCTTTTGCTTTTGTCGCTTTGTAACGAAAACGATCAATAAATTTTTGCTGTTCAGACAAATATTTTTCCTGTCTTTTGTATGACTGTTCCTGCCTTTCAAATCTTTTAGCTTTTTCTTTAAGATATTTAGAATAACTGCAATAATATTTTTCCAAGCCGTTTTTAGTCAATTCAAAAGTTTTATTACAAACCAAATCCAAAAAATTCCTGTCATGAGAAACAAGAATAATCGCCATTTCCCATTCCGCCAAAATATTTTCTAACCAAATAATTCTTTCCAAATCCAAATGATTTGTCGGCTCGTCCAAAATTAAAATATTCGGCTGAAGCAAAGCGATTTTCGCCAAAGCCAACCGCGTCCGTTCCCCGCCGCTCAAAGATTTTACTTTTCGGTTCCACTCAATTTCAGAAAAATTAAATTTTTTCAAAATATCTTCGGCTAATTTTTCATACGTATATCCTTTATTATTTTCATATTCTTCAACAATTCCTCCGTATTCAGAAATTTTTTCTTTCAAATCTTTTCTTTTTACGTCAGAAATCAAAAATTCATATTTTTGTTTTTTGTCAATCAAATCAAAAATTTTGCTATCCGCGGATTTCATCTCATTTATTATTTTATTTTCAAGCGATTTCCAGTTTGTTTCCTGCGGCAAATAGCCAAGGCGAAGATTTTTATTCCGCTGGATTTTTCCATTATAAGTTTTGATTAATCAGACAATAATATTAAAAATAAAACT
>CBDVEN010000121.1:0-2248 GCA_965373025.1 uncultured bacterium
GGACAGGCAGGAAAATTTTCCGAAGTCGGGACAAGTTTTGTATCGCCGTAAATCGCCCCGCCAGTTGAAGAAAAAATAAATTTTGAATTTTTGGAATCAAAATTTTTGCTCTGGAGCAAACACTGGATTAAATTTGAACTTCCTAAAATATTAATTTTAGCGTCTTCAGCCGGATCTTCAACTGATTTTCTTAAATTTATCTGCGCCGCCAAATGAAAAACATCCCTTGGTTTTTCTTTTTGAAAAACATTTTCAAGAGCTTTTTTATTCCTGATGTCAGCTTTATAAAATTTTGCCTGCGGATTGAGATTTTTTCTTTTGCCGCTTGATAAATTATCAACCACAACCACTTTATATCCTTCCTGAATTAATCTATCAGCCAAATGCGACCCGATAAATCCCGCCCCGCCGGTAATTAGAATTGTTTGTTTATTCATTTTGTTCATTTTTAATCTCTAAAATTTCTCTCGGCTTTGCGCCGTTGGAAGGGCCGATGACTCCCTGCTCTTCTAAAAGATCCAAAAGCCGCGCCGCCCGGGCGTATCCGATCCTAAGCCGCCTTTGAAGTAAAGAAGCGGACGCTTTCCCTGCGGCAATAACAACTTCTTTAGCATCTTCGTAAAGTTCATCGTCAATTATTTCATTTGATATTGGAATGCCGTTTTCAGAAATTTCTTCGGTAATTTTTTCCGGGATTTCTTCAATTTCATCTTCAAAGGATTGGTCCCTGATAAAATCAACAACCCGCTTGACTTCTTCCTCAGAAATATAAGCGCCCTGAATTCTTTTCGGCTTGGAAAGATCAGCCGACTGATAAAGCATATCTCCATGCCCCAAAAGTTTTTCCGCTCCGGCTATATCTAAAATTGTCCTTGAATCAATCAAACTGGCGCATTCAAAAGCGATCCGGCTGGTGATGTTTGCTTTAATTAAACCGGTCAAAACTTCCACTGAAGGCCGCTGGGTTGAAACAACCAAATGAATGCCGGTTGCCCGCGCCATTTGCGCCAAGCGGACAATTGAAGCTTCCATTTCCCGTCCGTGAGTCGCCATTAAATCAGCCAGCTCGTCAATAACAATGACAATATAAGGAAGTTTTTTATAATCGCCTTTTACATTTTTCTTTATCACTTTCTGGTTGTAAGAAACAATATCGCGCGAAGCGGTTTCGGAAAAAGAATCATAACGCCGTTCCATTTCAGTAATTGCCCAAACCAATGAATTTATCGCTTTGTCCGGCTTAATAATTACCGGCGACAAAAGATGCGGGATTCCATTATAAAGAACAAGCTCAACTCTTTTCGGATCAATTAAAATCAATTTTAAATCGCGCGGCGTGTTTCTGAAAAGCAAACTTAAAATTAAATTATTAATATAAATTGTTTTTCCGCTGCCAGTCGCTCCGGCGACTAAAAGATGAGGCATTTTTGCCAAGTCAACGATGACTGATTCCCCGGATGTTCCCCGTCCAAGTGGAAAAGCAAGCGTAGAAAAATTTTTCTTTAATTGTTCGCTCTCCAACAAATTTTTTAAACGGACAATCGCCGCTGTTTTGTTTGGAATTTCAATTCCCACCAATGACTTGCCGGGAATCGGAGCTTCAATTCTTATCGGATGCGCCGCCAGCGCCAAAGCTAAATCATTTTGCAATCCGGTAATTTTGCTAAGTTTCACTCCGCTTGTCGGGCGAAAAGTATATTGGGTGACTGTCGGACCAATGTTAACTTCTCCCATTTCAATTTCAATTCCGAAATTTTCCAAAGTTTTTTGGATAATTTCAGTATTGACTTTAATGTTTCCGCTGGTCGGTTTTTCAATCCCGCCGTCCAAAAGATCTATCGGCGGAAGCTTATAGTCAACTTTTTTTTCTTCGGAAACAGCAAATTCTTCTTCAAGATTTTCTTCTTCAGGCGGATTTTCCTCTTCTTCAATATTTTCCGAAGAAATCGGCTTGATTTTAAAATTCGGTTTGATTTTTCTAATAATTTTTTTCCATCCAGATACGCGTTCCGGCTTTAAATCGTCCTGCTCTTCCGATTCTTCAATTTCTTCTTCGTTTTCTTCGGCAAAATTCTCATCTTCTTCGTTTTCAAAAGCAATTTTTTTTGTTTTAAAAAACGGAAAGTGATCTAAAAAGTTTCTAAATCCGCTTGTCAGATTTTTTAAAGAAATGTTAAAAGTAATTAAAATCGCAATAATATTTACAGCGAAAAGAACGACTAAAGATGCCCAACGGCCTAAAAGTTTT
>CBDVEN010000122.1:0-2235 GCA_965373025.1 uncultured bacterium
CCGATAACAATATCAGCGCCGCCTTCCCATTTTTCTATAAACTTCGGAATTAATTCCGGCGGATGCTGAAGGTCGGCGTCAATCATCAGCGCCGCCTCTCCTTTTGACTCATAAATTCCGGCGGATGTAGCCGCTTCTTTTCCAAAGTTGCGGGAAAATTGAATAACTTTTATTTTCCCGTCTTTTTCCGCCAGATCTTCCAAAATTTTAATTGAGTTGTCCTCGCTTCCGTCGTTCACAAAAATAATTTCGTAATTGTATTTTTCCTTCAAATTTTCCCAGACCTTTTTTATTTCGTTATAAAGCAGAGGAATATTTTTTTCCTCGTTATAAATCGGAATAATTATACTTATTAGTTTAAAGTTCATAAAGTTATCGAGTTTGTAAAGTTGAAAGTTTATAAAGTTATAAAGTTTAACTTTCAACTTTTTACCTTATAACTTTCTACTTTTTACTAATTTATAATGTTTTAATGAATCCTGATAGGAGTTTGGAAATTTCTAATGACAAATTATAAAATTTTTTAAAATCATTTTCTGATATATAATTCAATTCCAAAGCCAAATAAAGCATTGACCTGACTTCTCCACAAGAACCCTTGGCAATAAATAAAAAATACTTGAATTCTTTATTAGTACTTCTTTCAAATCCTTCAGCAATATTATTCATTATTGACACAGAAGCTCTTTGAATTTGATCTCTAAAGCCAAAATCCCTGCTGTCTTTAAATATTTTATAAATATCAACAGTTAATTCTTTAGATTTTTGCCAAGCAATTATTTCTTCAAATTTTTCTATCTTCATACTTTCAACTTTACAACTTTCTACTTTATGGACTTTCTACTTTCAACTTTACAACTTTCTACTTTATGGACTTTCCAGCTAATTAAAATCAACAGGAAAAGAATAAAAATACTTCCGAATAAAAAATTATTTATAATCTGAATCAAGGTTTCGTGGCGGAAAATTGAGATAATGGAAATCGCCGAAATTCCGATGACAGAGACAAACGCTAAATAATAATTTCTTAAAGCTAACAAATAATTAGACAAGAGATTAATTATTGAAACCAAAAATAAAATCAAGCCCATCCGCGGAAGCAAATGGGCGTAATCCAAATAGCGATCGCCGATAAGAAGATTGATGGCAAATTCCGGGAACAGGGAAAAAGCGATTAAAACGGTCCCGCCTAAAATCATAATTAAAATTATCGCTTTCCGTAGAATTTTGTTATTCTCGCCATTACCGTCTTTTATTTTTATTGAAGGGAGTAAAACTCCGACAACAGAACCAGTTATAAAAAATATAATTCTGGCGATAACCGCCATTCCGCTGTAAATTCCGGCGGTGTCGTTTGGAAAATAATGCTTAATGATTATTATATCAGCCGTGTATAAAAAAGTGACGCTTAAAGTTGAGGCAAGAATTAAAAGCCCGTATTTTAATTCTTTTTTTATTCTGCCGTCTATTTTTATTTTTTGCTTTTTAAAATCAAGGAGGTGTTTTGTTTTTGATGCAAGATACAGCAAGGCAATACTTTGGGCGATGATAATCGCCGAGATCGCTCCGAAAGACGACCAGCCGATATAAACAAGAAGAATAGCGAAAACTAACCTGCCTGACGAAACAATAATTCCATTTAAAGACAGCGCTTTAAAATTATGCATTCCCTGTAAAATCGCCTCCCTGAAAGTAATCGGCACGCTGATTATTAAAATTATCGCCAAGCTGATAAAAGGATAAAAAGAATTAAAATGGAAAAAAGATTTTAGCCACGGGCTGAGAATAATTACAATCGCGCTCATTGCCAAAGCAAAATATAAAGCAATCCTTTCCAATATTAAAATAATTTCCTTTGTTCCGTTAAATAATTTTTGCTTTGCAAAAATTGCTTCGCATTCCTGATTCGAAACAATATTGACGACAATAATTCTGAATATTCCGATGATGATTCCCAATTGCATAAAAAGGGAAATTAATGTCTGGACTTCGCCGAATTCTTCTACGCTCATCATTCTTCCCAGAATGGGATGGTAAAGATAATTGAAAACAGAAACAACCATTGTCCCGCAGAAAAATATTATATTATTTTTCAGAAAATTATCCATAACCTAACTTTTGCATTAGTTCATAAAGTTCTTAAAGTTATCAAGTTCAACTTTCTACTTTTTATTTTCAACTTTATAACTTAATTATTATTATAACTTTTTTTTAACAAGAAATCAACAAAAATCT
>CBDVEN010000123.1:0-2221 GCA_965373025.1 uncultured bacterium
AGATTTGGCCGCAGGTAGAAATTATAGCCGGAGTTGAAACAGGAGGCATTTCTTGGAGCGCTTTAATAGCTGATAAAATGGATTTACCTTTGATATATATCCGAAAAAAAAGAAAAGAACACGGAAAGCAAAAAAGAATAGAAGGATTGCCGCCAAAAAAAGGACAAAATATTGGAGTGATAGAAGATGTAGTAAGCACAGGCGGAAGTCTTGGCAGCACAATTGCAGTTGTTAAAAAAAGCGGAGCTAATGCCAAAGGATTTTCTATTTTTACTTATGGATTGGAAGAATCCAAGGAAAGATTCAAGGAGGAAAAAATTGAAGTGTTTTCTTTAACCAATCTAAATGCTTTGCTAAAGGTAGCTGTTAAAAACGGATTTCTAAAAGAAAATGAAGTGAAAATTATTGAACAGTGGAGGAACGATCTAAACGATAATTCTTTAAATTTTTCTCTCGGGTGATTTTTTTATCCCGAGTTTGTGTTTTTTGTAAGGATGGAAAAAATTAGGAGGTGGTAAAAAATGGGAGAAAATATAAAAAAGGCATTAAAAGAAATAACTGTCGTAAGAAATGGACTAACATTAAAAGTACCAGGATTTGAAGTGTTTGGGAATTTTGATTCTCGTTATATCTCCCTTACAATTCATTTTTCTCAAGACAAGGGCGAAAATATTCAAATAGATAAAAAGGCAGCAAGAGAAATAAGAAATTGTCTAATAACTCGTCGGGCGTCTACTATTTGCGAAGAATCTCAAAGCGATGAAACTACTTCTTACGTTCGTTATGATTTTACATTTAATGATGACGGTAAAGCGCAACTAATAATATTGAAAGGAGAAAGGTATCCTATAATAGAAAGTCTTCAGCCAAAGCCAACGAAAACTGAATTTTATATTAATAGCGCAGAAAGTATTGCGGTGATTGCTGTTATTAATCAATTCCTAATATTACAAGAGAAATATTGTGTTAACAAAAGTACAATAAGAACAAAAATAATGGAATATCTTAAAAAGCAGAAAAGGGAAGATGATGAATTTATTAGTGAATTAGCACAAGAATTAAACTTAGATCCTACGGATATTTCATTGATTTTCAAAGATAACAAGCAATCTTTTCCTTTACTCTTTGAAATTACGCGTAATTTCGAGTGATAAAATCTCAAAGGTTAGCGAAAGGAAATAAAAATTTAGGAGATGATAAAAATGCCCGTAGGGTTTGAAGTAATCTTTATTATAGCTGGAGTGTTGGTTTCAATCTATCTTTCATATAGAGAGAAGGCTTATCGTCGATGGAAGACATTTTGGAAAGAATGGAAGAAAAGAAAAATTTATTAAGAAGTGATTAAAATGGCGAAACCGACAAAACTTGATGGGAAATTTCGTAGAGGCAAAATTACAAGAGAAACATATGAGAGATTAAAAGAAATAACTGGTGAACTTTTGCGCGGGCATACAAAGATTTACAGTCAAACATAATAGAATAAAAATTTTCGGGTTTTTATTTTTTACCCAAAAATTTAGGAGAAGTGACGAAAAAAAGGAGGCAATAAAAAATGAGAGAATTTTGGACTTTTCCGATTGCGATAGTGTTGACAGTGTTTTATTCTTGTAATCGTTTGCGTAAGTGGTGGAAGAAAAGAAAAAAAGGAAAAGGAGGTGATAAAATGGCTAACGGATATGGAGAAATGCTGATTATAATTATAGCGATAGCAGTAATTTGCTTTGCATCTGGAGGAGGAGGGATTTACGCATGGCTGTACAGTAAATATGACAAGTGGAGGAACTTGAAAAATGAAGATTAAAAAACCAATGCCGATTTTTGGAAGATCTTAAAATCAAAATTAAGAATCTCAAGGGTCGGTTTTTTTTATTTCTATTTCTTGCTTTTATTAAGGAAATGGGATATAATGGAAATAGAAAAATCCAAAGTTCAAACTGTTTCAAAGTATTTCAAAATAAATCCAAAATCCAAATTTCAAAAAAATCCCCCTTAATCCCCCTTTGCAAAGGGGGAAGGTTAACATTTGTCATTTGGGTTTGATTTGAAATTAATTTTCACTTTTCATTTAATTTTATGCAAAGAATACTATCTATTGAAACGCCAAAATTTATAGGAAAAAAAGTAAAACTTTCCGGCTGGGTTGATTCCCGTCGTGATCACGGAAAGATTATTTTTGTTGATTTGCGGGATCGGATGGGTTCGTGCCACATTGTTTTTACTC
>CBDVEN010000124.1:0-2190 GCA_965373025.1 uncultured bacterium
AAAATGCTTGATTGGCATCAAAAAGGAAAAGTTCCAATTTACAAAAAAGGAAATTTGCCTGATCCTGAATATTTTTTCAACACCACTAATGATGATTTATCTGGCGAGATTGAAAAAATTAACTATGAAGAGCGGCTAAAAAAATATGAGGAAAAAGGACTGGAAATTATCAAAGCAGGCGAATTAAAAGATAAATTCACTGAAGATCTTAAAAACGACATTAATCTTCTTAATAATATTAAAAAAGAATGGTTTGGCAGCGGAATTAAAATTGATATGAAAGCGCGCGCGTTTCAAGAAATTATTAAAAAACAGTTGGAAGACGAGCCAAATCGCAAAGTCGCGGTTTTTACAGAATATGCCGACACGGCCGATTATCTTTATGAACAGCTTAAAAATAAATTTAGGATAATAAAATACAGCTCTAAAGACGCAAACAGTGTTAGGGAAAAAATATAAAAAAATTTCGATGCCAGCATAGCTGAAGAAAATCAAGAAGACAAATTTGATATTCTTGTCGCCACGGACGCAATTTCAGAAGGATGCAATTTGCATCGCGCCGGAACTATTTTTAATTATGACATTCCCTATAATCCAACTAGAATTATCCAAAGAGTCGGGCGAATAAATCGCATCAATAAAAGAGTTTTTGACAAACTTTACATTTATAATTTTTTTCCAAGTCCGGCAGGAGAAAAAGAAATTAGGTCAAAACAGATTGCAAGTTTAAAGATATCAATGATTAACAATCTTTTGGGGCAGGATACAAAAGTATTAACTGCTAATGAGCTACTTAAATCTTTTAGCAATGATTTTAAAAAAGAGATGAATTTGCAGGAGCAAAAATCATGGGACGCTGATTTTAGGGAAGAGTGGGAGCAGGTTAAAAATTTTGAGATAAAAATATTTAAGCAGGTTTTGGAAATTCCCAAAAGAGTCAGAATTAGAAGAGAAGTTAAAAAAGACCAAAGCGGAGTTTTAGTTTTTGGGAAGAAAGGCAACGAATGCGTTTTTAAATTAGGCGTGAATGAGAATGAATACAAAAGTATCAGCGCCGCAGAAGCGTTAATGCTTTTGAAAGCCGGCAAAAAAGAGAAACCATCTATTGTGAGCGCTAATTTTGAAAATATTTACCAAAATATCAAAGCTAATTTGTTCAGCCAAAAAACGCAAATCGCCAAAGACAAAGGATTGAGCGACGCGATCAACAAAATCGCCTATCTGAAAGAAAATTTTCCAGCTGAGGAAAACTATTTTGAAAATCTGCTTTTTGTTTTGTCAGAATTAGAAAGTTTGCCGGATTTAATCGCCAAGAAAATAAGAGCGATGAATTTAGACAAAAGCAAAGTTAAAAACGAAATTGAAAAACTTAAAAAAGAAATTCCGAGCGATTATCTTTTGGCAATTATCAATAAAAGCAGAAAAACTGACGAAGGAGACGAAAGCGTTATTTTCGCGGAGGAACTAAAATAATTTTATGGATTTTAACCAGCAATATCAAAGAAAAGATTTTTTGGATTTTTTGGAAAGCCAGTTTTTAACTGGCGGTTTTAAAATGCTTTCAGAGGATTTATTTTTAGAAGGGAATTTTAATTTTATCAAAAAAGTTGTTTTGCTTGGCGAAGATAAAAATTTGGGAGTTAAAATTTTTGAGGCGGAACATAATTCGGAATATGATCCGCGCGTGAGTTTGTCCAAGGAAGCTTTCCGTTTAATGTCTAATTATAGCGCCGGCAAAGCGTTAGTTGTTTTTGTCTCGCCAAAATCGCAAAATTACCGTTTTTCTTTAATTACGATTGATTTAAAAGAAGATGGGAAAAAAGTAAAACAGGAATTTTCCAATCCGCGGAGGTATTCTTTTTTTCTCGGTCCCGATTCAAAAACGCATACGCCGAATAAATTTTTGATTAAGGACGGAAGGGTAAAAGATTTTGAAGATTTACTTTCGCGATTCGCGGTAGAAGTGGTGACAAAGGAGTTTTTCAGGGAAATATCAAATTGGTATTTTTGGGCAGTTAAAAATATTGCTTTTCCTAAAGACGCGGAAAAAGACGAGAATGGCAGAAATTCTATCGGTGTTATTCGCTTAATTACCAGAATTATTTTTATCTGGTTTATGAAAGAAAAAAAGTTAGTCCCTGATTATTTATTTAATGGGGACAAAATAAAAGAATTTTTAAAAGATTTATC
>CBDVEN010000125.1:0-2166 GCA_965373025.1 uncultured bacterium
GAAATAAAAAAAATGGCAGAGAAAGAGAAAGTAGTTTTTTTGAGAATTGATCCTTCTTCCGCAGGCATCCAGTGCCTGAAAGCCATGAGGCATTGGATGCCTGCGCATTTTTATCCAACAAAACCAGCCCAGCCCCAGAATACTTTAATTCTTGATATCAGTAAAAGCGAGGAAGAAATTTTAGCCCAAATGAAACAGAAGACAAGATATAATATTCGGTTGGCTGGAAGAAAAGGAGTGAGAATAAAAAAAATTTCCCAACCAAACGATCAAGAAATTCAAACTTTTTTAAATTTATCTGTTCAAACATCCGAACGCGATAAATTTCAGATTCATCCAAAAAAGTATTATCAAAAAATGTTAGAAATATTATGCGCAAATTCAGTGGCAGAACTTTTTCTCGCTGAATATCAAAATGAAATCATTGCGGCGAATATTGTTATCTTTTTTTCCGGCAAGGCGGTTTATTTGCACGGCGCTTCTTCCAGTAACCATCGCGAGGCAATGGCTCCGCATTTGCTTCATTGGGAGCAGATTAAAAAAGCAAAAAAACTTGGTTGCCAGAGTTATGATTTTTGGGGGATAGAGAAAAGTCAAAAGTCCATAAAGTCCAAAGTCCATAAAGCCAAAAATAACTTGACGGAGACCGGGTCTCCTTGGGCTGGGATTACAAGATTTAAAAAAGGATTTGGCGGAGAAGAAATTTCTTATCCGGAAAGCCGGGACCTTATTTTAAAACCAATCTCATATGTAATTTATAGAATTGCTAGAAAAATATTATAAAATATTAATCAATATAAAAGTAAATCCAAATCCTAAAATTCCCCCGATCAAAACTTCTGATAAATTATGACCTAATCTTTTTTTAAGATTAGGATATTTTTTTTGGGAAAATTTTTCTGAATCTGAATCATTGATAATTTCATTAAGCAAGTATCCGTGATTTTCCAAATCTTTTCTGAAGCGAAGCGCGTCGTCAATGACAATGTAAGCCAAGACAAAAGACACGGCAAAAAAAGAGGAAGCGATTCCTTCAAAATGTCCGACCGTGGTCAAGAGCGAAATAACAAAAGCCGTATGCGCCGAAGGCATATGTCCGTGCTCAAGCAAATACTCCCACTTGAATTTTTTCTTGCGGATAATAATGCCGAAAGTTTTTATTGTCTGGACAGAAAGCCCGACAAAAAGAGGAAAGAGAAATAATGGATACATAGTTTTGTAATTTAATTTAGCTTAATTTAATTTCTGAATTTAGTATAACATATTATTTAATTTTGGCAAAATGACGGTAAGCAAGAACGAGATTGCTTTGCTTCGCTCGGACTGCTGTCCGCGCTCCGTTGCTACTCCGCTCGCAATGACGGTAAGAGGGGACGGGAATGACAGAGGGGACGGGAATGACATCATTGCCTGATTTAAAAATTTTTCTGTGGATAACTTTTCACCTGGATTTTAGCAAGAAAAAAAATCCTTTATTTAAGCCAAATATCGGATATCAGATAAATTAAAAAAACTTAATTGAATAGTTGTTTAAATGTTTTAAATTGGCTATAATGATATTAGATAAGCGATGTTGTAAAATATTTATGCAAGACAAAAATAAAAAAGAAAAAACAGAATATATCTCTTTGTTTGAAGCGGCAAAGAAAAGCGGTTACGCCCAAGATTATTTGAGCTTGCTTTGCCGACAGGGAAAATTAAAAGGAAAAAAAATCGGACGGAATTGGATAACTACTAAACAATGGCTTGATGAATATCAGCAAAATCTGATATCCGTTATTGATGCTGAAAAAACTTCTGACATTGGAAAAAATTTAAAGACTCCTAAATCTTTCAAAATTAGAGGATTTGGAATTCTTAAAAGAAAAGAACTTGTTTTAGCGGCAAGTTTATTTTTTTTGATTTTGCTGGGCGGTTTTGGTTACGCAAAAAATCCTCAATTCTTTTCCGACATTGCTGAACAAGTTTATCAAACAGAAAATCAGATAGCATATCGGATGTCCGAGATGAATCAATTTTTTAAAAATTGTCATTCCGAACTTGTTTCGGAATCTGTTAAAAAAATCCCCCTTACCCCCTTTATAAAGGGGGATAATCAGATCCTGAAACAAGTTCAGGATGACATAGCGTTTGTTCAGGATGACATAGCGTTTGTTCAGGATGACA
>CBDVEN010000126.1:0-2165 GCA_965373025.1 uncultured bacterium
GTTTGAAATCCTGAAAAATTACTCCAATTTTTTGCCTTAATTTCGGAAGATAAGACGGTCTGATAAAATTAATGTCGTAATTATCCAAAACTACTTTTCCTTTTGTCGGCGTTTCTTCAGCAGTAAGCAATTTAAGAAGAGTTGTCTTTCCGGCTCCGCTTTGCCCGACAACTGAAACAAATTCGCCTGATTCAATATTCAGGTTCACATCCTTAAGCGCAAAAAAATCAGAAGAATAAATTTTAGAAACACTGTCAAATAAAATCATAAAAAAAATTTTAATATATTTAACGCTTTATATTTTTTAAATAACTTTCAATAAATCCATCAATCTCTCCTTCCAAAACTTTTTCCACTTCATTTGTTTCTTTTCCTGTTCGATGGTCTTTGGCAAGTTTATAAGGATGAAGCACATAAGAGCGGATCTGCCTTCCCCATTCCGCTGAAGTGTATTCACCGCGGATTTTTTTCTTTTCTTTTTCTTTTTCCTCTTCTGTTTTCTGAAAAATTTTTGCCCGCAAAAGTTTCATTGCATTCTCTTTATTTTGCGTCTGGCTTCTTTCATTTTGGCAAGCGGCGACAATTCCAGTCGGCAAATGTGTAATCCGAACTGCCGAATCAGTTGTGTTGACACTTTGCCCGCCAGGCCCTGACGACCGAAAAGTGTCAATTTTTAAATCATCCTGATTTATTTTTATTTTATCATCTTCTCCGATTTCCGGCAAAACTTCCACTAAAGCAAAAGATGTATGGCGTAAATGCTCGGCGTCAAATGGAGAAATTCTCACCAAGCGATGGACTCCGGCTTCTGATTTTAAAAATCCGTAAGCGTAATCGCCTTTGACATTTAAAACAACATTTTTAATTCCAGCTTCTGCGCCGAATGACTGGTCAATAATTTTCGCCTGATATTTTTTGCTTTCTAAATATTTTAAATACATTCTCAAAAGCATTTCTGTCCAGTCCTGGGCGTCAACTCCGCCGGCTCCGGAATGAATCGCCAGAATCGCGCCAGACCGATCGTATTTTCCAGAAAGAAAAGTTTTCAATTCGTATTTTTTGAAATCTTTTTCAAATTTTTTCAAACGATTTTCTAATTCTTTTTCTAATGCTTTATCTTTTTCCGATTTTAACATTTCCAAACCGGTTTTGATATTTTCCAATTCGTTTTCCATTTCCTGCCAAGTTTTTAATTCGTCCTGAAAATTATCCAATTCTTTCATCACCTCGCTCGCTTTCTTTGCGTCCCTCCAAAAATCCTTTTCGCTTGATTGTTTTTCCAATCCCTTAATTTCCGCTTTTATTTTGGCAAAGTCAAAGACACCCCCGTGTTTGAGAAATTCTCTTAGTTAAATTTTTTAATTTATCTTTTAATTCTTGCATAATTTTTAAACATCAAAATATTTTTAATTTTACATCTTCAAAAGACCCTTTTTAAACGCTTCTTGCAGCGCTAAAGAAATAATGTTTTCCAATAATAAATAATTATGCTTGTCGGCAAGCTGCATTGCTTTAATATAATTATCTCTGTCTTTTTTGCTTTCAACTTTTATTTCCAAAAGCGGAAGCCGCAATTTTAAAAAAACAAGATTAGTCAAAAGCCGTGCTGTTCTGCCATTGTAATCGTTAAAAGGATGAATCCAGACAAAACGATGCTGTGTCCAAGCGGTCAAAGAAATAATTTCTTTAAGATATTTTTCCACTTTCGCTTTAGGAGGGATGTGTTTTAATCGTTCATTTAAATCATCGCAAAATTGTTTCATCAAAGCGGGAACTTTATAAAAATTCGGCGGTTGATGATTGGAAACTTCCACTTCAATTATTCTGAATTTACCGGCCCATTTCGGAAAAATCCAGCCAAATGATTTTTTATGAATATCCAAAATCAATTCAGAAGAAATTGAAAAATCTTTCTTTGATAAAGTTTTAATAAATTTCAATCCCTTTCTCGTCCCTTCGGCTTCTAATTTCACTAATTTAGAACGGGAAATAATTCCAAGTTTCGTTTCTTTAAAACTGGTTGCGCCTTTTGGCTTTGTGGATTTTTTCTTTTTTATCATTTTAATGAGATTTTAATATTTGCTTAATTTCTTTACGGGTTATTTTCTCGCCTTCAAGTTTCATTGTCCGATAAATTACTTCTGGAACTTGCTCGTCAAAAAATT
>CBDVEN010000127.1:0-2158 GCA_965373025.1 uncultured bacterium
CAATTTTCCCGCAATTTTGGAAAAGAAGCGGCTACATCCGCCGGAATTTATAAATCAAAAGGAGATGCGGCGTTGATGATTGATGGAGATCTCCAGCATCCTCCGGAATTAATTCCGGAGTTTATAGAAAAATGGGAAGGCGGCGCTGATATTGTTATCGGAGTCAGAAAAAAAAATAGGGGAGAGACAATGATTAAAAAAATCGGCTCTCTTTTGTTTTACAAAATAATGAATTTTATCGGCGAGACGAAAATTATGAAACACGCCACTGATTTTCGGCTGATTGACAGAAAAGTGATAAAAGAATTCAACAAGTTTACGGAAAAAAACAGAATGACTCGCGGACTTCTTGACTGGCTGGGATTTAAAAAAGATTATATTTTTTTTAAAGCTTTTGGAAGAAGAAACGGCAAGCCGAGATACAGTAATTTTAAATTAACCAAACTGGCTTTTTCTTCTTTTATTTCTTACAGTTTTTTTCCTTTAAAATTAGCCGGCTATTTGGGAATTTTAATTGTTTTATTTTCCGGGTCATTGGGAATTTTTATTTTTATCGGAAAATATATTTTAAATAATTCATGGGCGATGAGCATTAGCGGACCGGCAATATTAGCAATAATTATTTTGTTTTTAGTCGGCATTATTTTAATTTGTTTGGGAATAATCGCCTTATACATCGCTAACATTCAAAATGAAGTAATGAATCGACCGTTGTATGTGATTAGAAAAACGAAATTTTACCCTGTTAAATAATTTTAAATTTTTATTCACCCTGTTAAATAATTTTGCCAATGACAAAATTGCTGTGGAGCAGCATTTAACAGGGTAAATATGAAAATTTGGTTTCTAAATCGGCGGGATGGAAGAAATCGAAATAAGTTTGACTTTATTTTTAGTTTAACTATAATTAAAGTATAGTTAACTTAAAGTTAGAAATATGAATAAAATTAGCGAAATTAGAGAAACAATATATAAAAGAGAAATAACAGACGAAATTCTTAAATATCTTGACGAAAAAGAAACAATTATTCTCTATGGAGCGCGGCAAGTTGGAAAAACTTTTATTTTATATTGGTTAAAAAATTTTCTTTCAGCAAAAAAAGAACAAGTTTATTATCTTGATTTAGAAGATAGAAGATATTTGGAAATTTTAAACCAAGGACCAGAAGGCCTTAAAAATCTCCTTTTGGAAAAAGGATTTGATATTAAAAAGAAAATTTTTGTTTTGATTGACGAAATTCAATATTTAGAAAATCCGACAAATTTTTTAAAGTTAATCAGCGATCATTATAGAAATTTTAAATTAATTGTTTCTGGTTCTTCTACTTTTGAAATTAAAAAGAAATTTGAAAAAGCGTTAGTTGGACGAACAGCAATTTTTGAAATTTTTGGGCTTTCTTTTAAAGAATTTTTAGTTTTTAAAAAATATCAAAAGCCGATTGAGCCGATATTTACTGAAATTAAAAAAGAAGAGTTAAGAAAATTATTTACAGAATTTGTTCTTTATGGAAGTTATCCTAAAATTTCTTTAATTTCCGAAAAAGAAAAAAAGGAAAAATATCTGCGGCAAATTATTGACACTTATCTCAAAAAAGATATTAGAGATTTAGCTGAGATTAGAGAAATAGAAAAATTTAATAAACTTATAGAAATTCTTGCCTCTCAAAGCGGCCAGCTTTTAAATATTGCAGAATTATCCAATACTTGCCGTTTGGCTAAACAAACAGTTGAAAATTATCTTTTTGTTTTGGAAAATACTTATGTGATTCGTTTAGTCAAGCCGTTTTTTAAGAATTTGCGGTCAGAACTTTTTAAAACTCCGAAAATTTATTTTTACGACAGCGGACTTGCTCATTTATTATGGTTAAAAATAATTCCTCCTCAAATTTTGGGAGAAATCTTTGAAACCGCTTTTTTTTCGGAATTGGTTAAAAATTTTGGAAAAGAATCAATTAATTTTTGGCGGACAAAAGACAAAAAAGAAATTGATTTTATTTTAAAAATTCAGAATAAGATAATTCCAATTGAAACAAAGGTTAATTTTGCCTCTTTTTCAAAAAGATCAATGAACTATTTTTTAAAAAAATATAATTTAAATCAATGCTATTTTGTCGGGCTAAGAGGAAAAAAGAAAGAAGAAAAATCTTTTATTTATCCA
>CBDVEN010000128.1:0-2139 GCA_965373025.1 uncultured bacterium
GACTTGACTGTAGTTCAGACGGGTGCTCTACCTATCTGTGGAAGCGACTGCGGAACCGCTTCTTCTTGGAATTACCAAAGCTTCTCTTTCAACCGAGAGCTGGCTTTCAGCTGCTTCATTTCAGGAAACAGCGAGAGTTTTAATCAAAACAGCAATCACCGGGAAAGAAGACACATTAAGAGGGCTTAAAGAAAATGTGATTATTGGAAAATTAATTCCGGCGGGAACGGGGTTTAGAAAATGAGTTAATAATTTTGAATTTTAAATTTTGAATCAAACTCCAATTTTGAATTTTGAAACTTTTAATTATTTTAATTCGTTTAAAAATTAAGTCATTAAAAATTAGAAATTGAAAATTAATTTGCGGGGTTAGCATAGTGGCTATGCAGCTGCCTGCAGAGCAGCTTACGAGAGTTCGATTCTCTCACCTCGCTCAAAAGCTTGTCATCCTACGGCTGATCCGCTGCAGGCGGAAAACTTAAAACTTGGAAATTACAACTTGAAATTTAAAATTTCCCCCTTTTTAAAGGGGGATTAAGGGGGATTTTCAAAAATGCAAAATTTAAAAAAATTTGAAAATTTGGAAAGAAAAAATAAGGATTTGATAAATTTGAATCCGATTCAGACGGGCGGAAAATTAACTGAAGCAGCGAAAAAAGCTTTAGTTGAATTCGGCGACGGCTATTCTGTTTATGACATCAGTCCTGGATTAGAATTGATGGAAATGCCTTTGATTAAAAAATTTATTCAGGAAGATTTACGGAATTTTTTAGGAACAGATATTGTCCGGCTGACATTCGGAGCGAGAGAAGGCATATTTAATGTAATGCATTCAATTACAAAACCGGGCGAAACCATACTTGTTGACGGAAACAGGCATTATACGACAATTATTGCGGCTGAAAGAGCCGGTTTAAAAATTATTGAAGTTCCAAATTCCGGAGAGCCGGAATATAAAATAAATGTTGAGGACTATAAAAATTTAATAAAAAAACACAAACCGGCAATGATTCTTTTAACTTATCCGGACGGAAATTATGGGAATTTGCCAAACGCCAAAAAATTAGGAGAAATTGCTGCTGAATTTAAAATTCCTTATTTATTAAACTGCGCTTATTCTATCGGCAGAATGCCGATTTCAGCTAAAGATATTGGAGCTGATTTTATAATCGGTTCCTGCCATAAATCAATGGCTTGTTCGGGAGTTCTCGGCGTTTTGGGAATGAATAAAAAATGGGAAAAAATTATGCTTAGAAAATCAAAAATATATCCGGAAAAAGAAATAGAATTTTTAGGAAGCGAGTTAAGGGGAACAGCCATAGCGACTTTGATGGCTTCTTTCTCTGAAGTTTCTGAAAGAATTAAAAAATGGCCGGATGAAATTGAAAAAGCCCAATGGTTTTCCAATGAATTGGAAAAATTAGAATTAAAACAATTAGGAGAAAAACCGCATCAGCACGATTTGATGTTTTTTAAATCAGAACAATTTTATGAAATTTCAAAAAAGCATCCAAAGGGAAGATTTTTTTTATACTCGGAATTAAAAAAAAGAGGAATTGTCGGAATCAAACCAGGTCTTACAAAAATGTTTAAACTTTCAACTTTTGAAATTTCTAAAGAAGAGCTTCAAAAAGTTATTGGGGCGTTTAAAGAAATATTGGAAAAAAACAGTGAGCAGTGAACAATGAATAAAAAACAAAACGAGATTGAAATTATTACAAAAAGCGCGGAGGAAACCAAGAGGGTTGGCTCTTTTTTTTCTGAAGAGGCGGATAAATTTCTTTCAAAAAATAGCGCTTTGATTCTTTGCCTTAACGGAGATTTGAGTGGAGGCAAAACGACTTTCACCCAAGGTTTGGCAAAAGGTTTTGGAATAAAACAAAAAGTCAACAGTCCAACTTTTTTGATTATCAAAAAATATTCTGTTAAGAAAAATAATTTTAAAAATTTTTATCATTTAGATTGTTATCGCCTTGAAGATCCGCAGGAATTAATTGATTTGGGATTTAAAGAAATGATTAGCGATAAAAATAATTTCATTGTTATTGAATGGGCGGAAAAAATAAAAAAAATTCTGCCTTCCAAGAATGTAATTAATTTCCAATTTGATTTTTTAAATTTGAAAAAAAATAAAAGAAA
>CBDVEN010000129.1:0-2083 GCA_965373025.1 uncultured bacterium
GTCTTTCATTTCTTTTCTCTGTTCTTTTGTCTTGCATTCTTCTGCTCTCCGCCATATTTTTCTTTGATCTGGTTCAAAAAAAGTAGGAGCATACGACCAGAAACAATCATTAGGTCCAACGAGTTCAAAACTTTTTTTAATACCTTCGATATAGACATCAGCAGCTTCTTTGAATTTTCCTTGTTTTATTTTTTCTTTCGCTTCTTTTTCTTTTCCCCTTAATTCTTCTAAAATTCTTTCCATTTTCACATCACTTCTCCTCCTTTTTTTCAGCCGTCTCCTTACTCTTAAGATGGCGTAAATTATTTACTAAAAATTTACCAAACAAATTACGCCATCTAAAAGTTTTTTTAAAAGAACAATTTTTTATTTCTATTATATTCTACCTTACTATAATAAAAGCAATTTGTCAAGGGGAGTGTTGTTGTTGAATTTTACGAAATATTTAAAAAATATCCACAGTTTGATTTTTTAATTTTTAAAAAGTGTGTTATAATAGAAACAAAGAAAAACAGATCCCGAAATAAATTCGGGATGACAAATTTTTAAATTTTAATTTGTATTTTTTTGTTTTGGTTTTTGTGTTTTGTATTTTTATCATGGCGATTTTTTCTAAAATTTTTAAAAACAAAAATGAAGGCGATTACGCGATGGCTTTGGATATTGGCACGGAGGTTGTCAAAGTTTTGATTTTTGAAATTGATTTTGAAATGAGAAAGGGAATTGTCAAAGGAGTCGGCAGGGTTTGGCAAAAGCCGGGAGATATGCAAAGTGGCGCTGCCACTGATATTGCCGGAGTTGTTTCAACTTGCCATGAAGCGATTCAAAAAGCGCAGGAGATGGCAAAAGTTGAAGCTTCACAAACCGTTATCGGAATTGCCGGAGAATTAGTCAAGGGAATTACGACTGTCGTTCATTACGAGCGGTTAAATCCGGAAATGAAAATCAATATGTCCGAGCTTAAAAATATTATTGAGAAAGTTCAATGGAAAGCGTTTGATAAAATCCGCCAGCAGATTGCATGGGAAACAGGCCAGTCAGAAATTGATGTCAAATTAATTAACGCGGCGATCGTTGATGTAAGAATTGACGGTTATCGGATTACAAATCCTTTAGGATTTCAGGGCAAAGATGTTTCTATCGGAATTTTTAACGCTTATGCGCCGCTTATCCATTTGGGCGCGCTCCAGACAATCGCTTCTGATTTAGGATTAAATCTTTTGAGTATTGCTGACGAGCCGTACGCGATGGCGCGTTCTTTAGGAGAAGAAAGATCTTTGGATTTCAGCGCAATTTTTATTGATGTTGGAGGAGGAACAACTGATATCGCTGTTGTCAGAAACGGCGGAGTGGAAGGGACAAAAATGTTTGCTTTGGGCGGACGGGCTTTTACCAAGAGAATTTCTCAGGACTTGGGATTAAGTTTTAACCAAGCCGAGGAAGTAAAAATTAAATATGCCAAAAACCGTTTGGAAGAAAAAATCAGCCAGAAAATTGAAAAAATATTGGAAGAAGATTGCCAAGTCTGGCTTTCCGGGGTAGAATTATCATTGAAGGAGTTTTCCGACACGGATCTTCTGCCGTCAAGAATTTTGCTTTGCGGCGGAGGAAGCGAATTGCCTGATATTGAAAAAGTTTTAAAAGGAACATCTTGGCCGGAAGATCTTGCTTTTGCCAAGAAGCCGACAATTGATTTTATCAAACCAAAAGAAATAGAAAGCATTATTGACAAAACTGAAATGCTTACGGACTCGGCTGACATAACGCCAATGGCTTTGGCGAATTTAACTTTGGATTTAGCCGGCGAAGAAAGCGCTATTTCAAAAATTTTAAGAAAAACAATTAAAATGATGCAGACATAATTTTTAATTTATTATTATGGTTTCATTACAAAAAACAATTTATTTGGACATTGACGAAGAATTAACTTCTATTGTTAAGCGTTTTAAAAAAAGCGCGGCTGAAGAAATTACTTTGGTTGTTCCCAGAAAGGCGGTTCTTTTGCAGAGTATTGTTAATTTGAAAATTTTAAAAAAAGAAGCTGACCGCCTTAAGAAAAAAATTATTATCAGCACAACTGACA
>CBDVEN010000130.1:0-2060 GCA_965373025.1 uncultured bacterium
GAAACACCTCTGCCTTTTTTTGCCGGCTTTAAAAAAACTTTTGCCGCGCCGTATTTTTCTGAAATTTCGTAAGGAATTGTATCATTTTTAATATTGATCTTGATTAAATTTTTCTTTGCTTTGGCAGTCGCCTTGTTCATTCCGCTGGCAACATCAGCGCCTTTCCCAATTCCAATTCCGACCCTTCCTTTTTTATCCCCGGCAATAACTGTCGTGCGAAAACTAAATCGCCGCCCGCCTTTAACAACCCGAGCAACTCGGGCAATATCAAGAATCTTGGAATCAAATTCATCCTTTTCTTTTCGGTCTTTAGAATTTTTTCTATTTTTAGAAAAAGACCTTGATTTTCCTTTATTTTTATCAGAATTTAACATAATATTTTAAAATTTAGAAATTCAGTCCTCCTTCTCTTGCTCCGTCGGCAACCGCCTTGACTCTTCCGTGATATTTGCGTCCGCCTCTATCAAAAACAACTTTCTTAATATTTTTTTTCAACGCTTTTTCAGCAATTAATTTTCCCATTTCATAAGCGATCAAAGTTTTCCCAGTCCTAACTATTTCTTTTTTATTTTCATTTTCATCTTTTTGTAAGTTTTTAGTTTTAAGTTGTGGTTTTGAACTTTGAGTTTTTCCGCCTTTGGCGGAGACTTTTGACTTTAGCTCTTTATCGTTTGCCGCGACAAGAGTTTTTCCTTTTTCATCATCAATTAACTGCGCGTAGATATTTTTATTGGATCGAAAAATAGAAAAACGAGGAACACTATTTGTGCCTGATATCTTGGCTCTCACTCGCTTGCGCCGTTTTATATGTTTTTGCTGTTTTTTTAACATAAATATTTTATAATTCTACTTCTCGCTCGCTACTGCTTTCTTTCCGGCCTTTCTTCTTACTTTCTCTCCTTCATATCTTATCCCTTTTCCTTTGTACGGTTCCGGTTTTTTAAAATCCCTGATTTTTGCCGCTGTCTGGCCGACTTTTTGCTTGTCAATCCCGGAAACAATAATAATATTTTTTTCAACTTTTAATTCAACTCCTTCTGGCATTTCCAGCTCAACCGGATGAGAAAATCCCAATTGCATCACTAATTTATTTCCCTGCATTGCAGCTTTGTAGCCGACTCCTTGAATTTCTAATTTTTTTTCAAATCCCTCGGTTACTCCTTTCACCATATTAAATATCAGCGCTCTCGTCAATCCCCAAAGAGCGCTTACTTCATTCGCTTTTTTGTCAGCTGATTCGTTTTCTTTCACTTCTTTATTTTTTGGTAAAATTAAAATATCATCTTCTTTCATCTCCGCTTTAATTTCTGAAGGCAAATCAAAAGAAAGTTCGCCTTTAGAACCTTTTACTTTAATTGTATCTCCTTCAATTTTTATTTCCGTTCCTTGAGATACTTTGATAGGTTGTTTACCAATACGAGACATAATATAAATTTAAAATGTAAAAATCAAATATCAAAATGGCAAATTAAAATTCAAAATTTTACATTTTACATTGTCATTTTACACTTTGATTTTTCAATTTTTAATTTGTATAGTGATCCTATTCTAAATTTTCCTGTCATTCTGAACTTGTTTCAGAATCTATCGTATGCTGCATTTAGCTTAAAATAAACAAATATAATCTTGATTGTACCAAGATCCTGAAATAAATTCAGGATGACAAATAAGTGAATTTAAAATAATACCGCTATATCACCATATTTTACAAACCACTTCCCCGCCAATTCTTTTCTTTCTCGCTTCTCTGTCTGTCATTAATCCCTGCGAAGTAGAAATAACAGCTATACCATGCCCTTGTTTTACCCATGGCGCTTTTTTCCCTTCAGAATAAATTCTTTGGCTCGGCTTGCTCACTTTTTCCAATCCTTCAATTACACCAATTCCGTTTGAATATTTTAAAGTAATTTCTAAATTATCAAATTTTGTTCCCTTTTTTGTTTGCGCTTCGTCAATATAGTTTTCTTGTTCTAAAATTTTAGCCAATGCCAATTTAAACCTCGAAAAAGGAATAATTACTTTAGAATGTCCAATCACTTGAGCATTTCTAATTCTTGTTA
>CBDVEN010000131.1:0-2025 GCA_965373025.1 uncultured bacterium
TTTCTTCAGTTTTTTTCAAATCAATTGATGAATTTTCATTAAATTCAATATGAAAAACTTTTAATCCCAAAATTCCAGCGGCGCCCGGCTCTTCATGGGAAACATGAGATCCGCCGTCAATTCCCAAAGTTAAAATTTTGTCGTTTTTTTTTGCCAGCGCGGAAAAAACCGCCATATTTGCCAAAGTTCCGGAAATCGGGCGAAGATCAGCAAAGTTCGTTTTAAAATGTTTTTTAAAAGCGTCTTCTGCCAAACTTTCTATTTGATCAACATATTTTAAACCTTGATAATATCTTTTAAAGGGCAGACCTTCGGCATAGCGATGCATTAAATCAGAAACATAAAGTTTCTCGCAGAAATCAGACATCACATTTTCCGAAGCGATTAAATTTATACAATTCTTCCGCCAGTCATTATGTTTTTTTAATAAAGATAAAATTTTTTTGTTATTATTTTTCATTTTTTATATTTATAATTTTGACAAATAATCCCGCCAGACAATCGGCGCCCAGCCGTTTGTGTTTTTTAAATATTCAATTAATTTTTCCCTCTCAATTAAATCGCCTTGTATTTTATCTTTTTCTTTTACAAAAATTTTCGGGCTGTCGCCTTTAAAATGATATATCAATCCCAAATGAACTGCCTCAACCGGCCTTGATTCGTCGTTTAAAATTCCCACTAATTTTTTTTCAACAAATTTTTCCTGATAATCAACTTCCTCATTCCATTCGCGCATTGTTCCGATTTCCAAAATATCTTCGCCCTCTTTAACATCAACTGAGTTAATGTGCCCGCCGATTCCCAATATCCAGTCGTTTTTTAATCTTTGCTCTCCGGCTTTTTTCAAATAGCGGTAAAGAAAATATTTATTTTCAAAGCTGAAAACAATATAAGAAACAATTTGCTGCCAGGACGGATCGTCTTCAACTTTTCCTCGAGGCATAAATTGATAATTATTTCGGATTAAATCCAAAAGATAGCTTAAATTATTTTTTTTAAGCCCTTGCCAATGCTCATCCTGAAAAATAATATCTTTTTTTACAACTAAAACTTTTTCATTAGGATTCATAGTTTTTACCCTTCCCAATTTGCCCATTTTTGAAAAACTTTTTCCTGAACTTCAATTGCTTTTTCTTTATTGAACTTTTCAACATTTATTTCCTTTCTTAATTCTTTATGAGTAGGAATAAAAATATCAGTTTGGGAATTTTTAAAAAGACAAGGCGGATAAATCGGATGCTGCTCTCCCTTTCGAACTCCAGTAACATCACTTTCTGGACAAACTCCATTCATAAATCCGCGACATCCGACTAATCTTTTCATAATCGGCAGTTGCTCTATTAAATTAAAATACAATTGGCTGGCAAGACAACGAAATTCCGGCGAAGTCCGCACGCAAAGGCGAAGTGAAATTAAATTTAATAACGACCTTAAATTTATTGTGTAATGATAAATTCCTACTGCCTGGCAAAACGGCAAAATATAACGCGCTGATTCTCTCGGCAGTCCTTCATTAATAAAATTCTCATATAGTTTAATGCTTTGATTTATTTTTTCTAAAAAGATTTTCTTATAATTTTCTACTTGTAACTTTTCATTTTTAACTTTTAAAAGGTGCCATGGCAAAATAATTTCATAAACCGGCTCTTTTTTTTCTATTCCTTGATTTGCCTGAACAAATCTTGTTGAAAATCCGGAATGGCTGACTATGCGATGCTCTAAAAGCTCCGGCGCGTTTCCTTTTGTCATTTTCAAATCAAATTTTATAATAATATGCTCCAATGCTGAACCATAATCATTTTTGACAATCATTTTAAAAATATCCGCTCCTTCAACTGTGGGAGGCACTCCGCTCATTCTTGCCGAATATACAACTTCGTCCCAAGCTTTCTCTCCGTTGATAATTTCAAAATTCCAAATTTTTGGCTTAACGGTTTTTATTTTCATATTTTGCTTTGAATTAATAATGTCTGATTTTATGTTAACATATTTTTAAAAATAAAAAAATAAATCATATAATTTATC
>CBDVEN010000132.1:0-2010 GCA_965373025.1 uncultured bacterium
TAGAAGCTTTTTAAATGAAATTAAAAGAAGAAAAGAATTAGAGCATTTGACTTTAAAACTTGAAAGAGCCAACGCGCGGCTTGAAGATCTCATTAAAATGAAAGAAGAATTTTTGCATATCACTTCCCATCAGTTGCGGACTCCTCTGACGGCGATTCGTGGAATGATTTCAATGTGGTGCGCTGGAGATTTTAAAAAAATGCCAAAAAAAGACAGAAATGAAATGATGAAAAGAATTTATTTAAGCACTGAACGGCTGAATAATATTACCAACGATATGATTGACGCAATGGAGCTTGAAGGCGGAAGCCAGCTTAAACAGCATAATTTTAAGCAGGTTTCTTTAGTGAAAATAATTCAGGATGCGATTGAAACATTAAAAACAAATTTTGACAAGAATAATCTTTATCTTAATTTTAAACATCCAAAAAATTTGCCGGAAATTCAAGGAGATGAAAATTATTTAAGCCAGATTTTTCTTAATCTGATTGACAACGCGCAAAAATACACCTCAAAAGGAGGTGTTGATATAAATATTAAAAAAGAAAATAATTTTCTTATTTGCGAAATAACCGATACTGGAATGGGGGTTTCAAAAGAAGATGAAAAATGCTTATTCAAGAAATTTTCCCGGGGAAAAAGAGCTGAACAATTTTATACTTCTGGAAGCGGCTTAGGAATTTTTATTGCCAAGAAAGTGATTCAAGAACATCAGGGAAAAATTTCTGTTTTCAGCGAAGGAAAAAATAAAGGAACAACTTTTAAAGTTTATCTGCCGATAAAAAAGAAGTAAGTTATAATTTTTTTTGTTAATCTATAAAAGATTTTCTGGATCAATGTCAATTCGCCAATTTTGAGGAATTAATTTTAACAATTCGTCTTTGATATTTTGATTTTCTTTTTTAATCCAGTGTTTTTTCAAAAGCGCTGGATTTATTTTTAAAATTATATTCCATTTCCATTGATTGCGAATGCGCGGAATAAAAGCGGGCGCCGGACCGAGAATAATTAAATCTTTATCACTTATATTCAATTGTTTTTTTCTTTGATTTAATAAATCGGCAATTTTTTTTGCTTCAATTTCACCGCTTGCTTGATTGTTATTAAAGCAAGTTAGTTTAATTAATTTAGAAAACGGGGGATAGAAAAGCGCTTTTCTGTCTTCAATTTCTTTTTTATAAAATTTTTCATAATTCATTTTGAGCGCGTTTTGAAAAGAAAAATTTTGCGGACTATATGTCTGAAGTATAAAATTATTGGACATTTTTATAAGTTGGTAAATTATTCGAAAAGTTCTTTCCGCAGAACGGAAATCAGGCAGATGCAAAATAGTATCAAGAGACATTGCGCCGATAAAATTTATTTTATCTAAATTTTTATTTCCTAAAATAATTTGAGTAGCGATTAGAATATCAATTTTGTTGTCTTGAAAATCTTGGTAAATTTTGTTTTTCTCTTTTAAATTTTTCGCTGTATCACTGTCCAAACGGACTATTTTGGCTTGAGAAAATTTTTTCTTAAGCTCCTGCTCAATTTTTTGGCTTCCAATCCCAGAATATTTAATTCTAGTTCCTTTGCATTTCGGGCAAAAAAGCGGCGTTGCCGCGCGAAAATTACAATGATGGCAAATTAAAATTTCATTTTCTAAATAATTTTTTTTCTCACTGTGATGATAAACCATTGGCACGTCGCAATTCGGGCATTTTATTAAATGGCCACAGTCTTGGCAAATAATAAAAGTCGCGGTGCCCCGGCGGGAAATAAACAAAAGCGATTTTTTTTTCTGTTGGATATTTTTTTTCAAATTTTCTAAAAGCGCGTCGCTAAAGACGGAAAAGTTTCCTTTTCGAATTTCTTCTCTCATACTAACGAGATCGGCAATCGGCTTTTTACTTTCAATTTTTAATTCTATTAATTTATATTCTTTTTTTTGATTTTTATATGTGTTTTTTTTGGGATTATTTTCAAATATATGAATCAATTCAAATCCTGCATCTGATAACGACCAGC
>CBDVEN010000133.1:0-1992 GCA_965373025.1 uncultured bacterium
GTCAATCCAACAAAAATAATTTTTTGTGAAAATTTTCGCGCAAAATTTATAAATTTTTGAAAATTATTTTGAAGTTTTACCACTGAAATTTTCGGACTATTTAAACTATCGATAAATTGAGAATCATTAATTCCAATCGCGAAAATAAAAATCATTTCATCGTCTTCTTTCATTCTATTTTCTGTCTCAATCTCAAATCTCTCTAATAAATCTTCGGTTGTATCTCCTGAAATTCCGAGATTGTAAACTGAAAAATCAGCGTTATCTAAATCAGATAAATTTTTTTCATCTAAAAATTCCCTTAACCGCTGAACCCAGCCACCTTTTTTATCCCACGCTCCATATGTAATACTGTCTCCAAAAACTAAAATTCTTGCCATAAATTTTTAGTTAAAAGTAAATTATTTTATTAGAATTTTATAAAACATTTCCATTTTTATCAACAATTTTTGCCTTATCTTTTTTGATTAACATTATTTTGATTTAAAATTTTTAAAATAATCATTAAAATTCCAATTACAATCGCGCAATCAGCTAAATTAAAAAATCCTCTTAAAGGAATAAATTCAACATAATCAATCACATAGCCGAAACGAGCGCGATCCAATAAATTGCTCAAAGCGCCGGAGAAAATTAAAATAAAAGGATAAGGCGCAAAACAAAAATGACAAATATTCTGTTTTCTTTTCCAAATTATAAAAACTAAAACCCCGAGAAAAATAATCAGAAAATAAGCTATCCACGGATTAAAGGGTAATCCAAAAGCGATACCTGTATTCTGGTGGATTTTTAATTTTAAAATTTCCGGAAAAATAGAAATGCTCTGCGCGCCTATTGTTTTAGAAATAAAAAATTTAATCAGCTGATCAACAAAAACGATAAAAATAAATAAAAACGTTGGAATTATTTTCATTATTTTTTTTTATTTTTTTCACAGCCAATGCAAAAATTCGCTTCTGGAAATGCGTCAAGCCGTTTTTTGTTTATCTCTTTTCCGCATTTCTCACAAACACCGTAAATTCCTTTTTCAATTCTTTCAAGGGCTTTTTTAATCGCTACTAAATCAACTTCTATATTTTGTTCAGTGGAAAGCAAACTTTCATAATCAGCAATTTCATTTGCGTTTTCATCCTGATGAGTGCCAATATGAGGAAAACGAGCTTTGTAGTCGCCTTTAATATGCCGATTTTTCTCGGCAATTTGCTCTAAATCTTTAGTAATTTGTTTTTCCTTTTTTTTCAAAATTTTTTTATATTTTTCAATTGTTTTTTTATCCATAATAATTCCTTAATTTTTAATACTTTTTAAAACATTTCTATAAATAGCATAGCATAATTTAAAAATTAAAACAAGAAAAGTAAATATTTCTTAATAGTAGATTCCCGCCTACGCGGGAATGACAGGAAGGCATTATTTTAAAAGAAAATTGTCGTAAATCAACTCAATAAAACTTTCATTGTTTTTTTCGCGCATTTTTCCCAGGTGAATTTTTTCGCTTGTTTCAACCCTTTTTCAATAAGCTTTTCTTTAAAATTTTTATCTTGAATTATTTTTTTCATCGCTTCAGCTATTTCTTCTGGCTTATAAGAATTGATTAGAATTCCAGCGCCATCAGTTATTTCTATCATACTTGAATTATTGCCGGCAATTATTGGAACGCCATTTGCCATTGCTTCTAAAATAGGCAAGCCAAATCCTTCATAAAATGAAGGCAGAACAAAAATCTCGGCGTTTTGATAAAATTTCAAAAGTTTTCCCGAAGAAATCTGTCCGGTAAAAATAATATCATCTTTATATTTTGATTTTTCCGCTTTCTCAAAAACTTTCTTCCAAAGCCATCCTCTCTCGCCAATAATTATGAGCTGAAGGCTGGAAGCTGGAGGCTGAAAGCTATTTTTCAAAACCTCAAATGCTTCAATCAGTCCTTGAATATTTTTTCTCGGTTGAATTGTTCCCACAAAAAGAATATATTTATTTGCAAGCTGATTGCTG
>CBDVEN010000134.1:0-1962 GCA_965373025.1 uncultured bacterium
AAAAACAATATCTGTTAACCGGTTTTGGGAAATATCATTATATTTTATCGCACCGATTCCGACAATTTTCGCGATTTTTTCTTTTTCTGTTTTGGAAAGTTTTGGATTTTTTTCTTCAACCGCTTTCCTCGCCAATTTCACCGCTTTTTCAATTAAACTTTCTAAAGAAACTGTTTCGCCTTTTCGGGTGGAAAGTTTTTTTCCGTTTTTTCCCAGAACCATTCCAAATTTTATATGTTTTATTTCAGTATTTTTTAACCAGCCCAATAATTCCAACGAAGCGAATAATTGCTGAAAATGAAGCGCTTGTTCATTAGAAACAACATATAAAATTTTGTTCGGTTTGAATTTTTTCTGACGGTATTTTATTGCGGCTAAATCAGTTGTCGCGTACAAATAAGCGCCGTCCTTTTTCTGAATTAAAAACGGCGGGAGATTATATTTTCCCAAATTTATAATAATCGCTTTTTCGCTTTTGCTGGCGATTTTTTTCTTTAAGCATTCTTTGACAATTTGTTTAAGCATATTATCGTAAAAACTTTCACCCAAAGCATAATCAAATTTAATTCCCAAAATTTTATAAATTTTCTCAAATTCTTTCAAGCTTTCTTCAACCAAAAATTTCCAAATTTTCATATTCTCTTTGTTTTTATCCTGCAGTTTTTTTGTTTCTTCTCTGGCAGATTCTTCCAGCTCTTTGTTTTTTTCCGCTTCCTTGTGGAATTTCACATAAAGTTTTGTCATCTCTTCAATCGGATTTTGATGAATTTTTTTCTTATCGCCCCAATTTTTATAACCGTAAATCAATTTTCCAAACTGGGTTCCCCAATCGCCGATATGGTTGTCGCTGATTGTTTTATATCCCAAAAATTTATAAATATTGTAAAGCGACTGGCCGATTATTGTTGAACGCAAATGCCCGACATGCATCGGCTTGGCAATATTCGGCGCTGAATAGTCAATGATAATGGTTTTATGGCAGGCATCCAATGCCTCGCGGCTTTCAGGCATTGGATGCCTGCGGCGAAAAGAGCCGAATTTTTCTCCTTGTTTTAAAATCTCCAAAAGATTTTTCTGGAGAAATTCTGCTGATAAAGTAAAATTGATAAAACCCGGTTTAGCAATTTCTATTTTTTCAAAAATTTCCGAATGAAAATTTTTGTCTTTTTTTATTTTTTTAATTAAAAAATCTCCGATTTCCATCGGATTTTTTTTTAGTTGTTTTCCCAAAACCATTGCTACATTCGTCGCGTAATCGCCAAACTGAAAATCCCTTGAATGTTCAATAGTAAATTTTGGAAGCTTTTCCAGCTTGTATTTTTTCTGAATTTCCTTAGCTGATTCTTTTATTAAATTTTCTAATTTATTTTTCAGCATTTAAAATTACACTATTTTTATTATAAAATAAGAAAAATAATTTTTAAAAGCAATCTTGAGCCGATTTCTTAATTAAATATTTTTAAACCATTCCACCGTCCTCTTCAATCCCTCGTCCAATTCAACTTTGTTTTCCCATCCTAAATCTTTTTTCGCTTTTTGGCAGTCAAGGCAGCTTCTTTTTTGTTCGCCTTTTTTTGCCGGATTATGTTTTTTTTGAATCTTGCTATTAAAAATTCTATTTATTTTTTGGAACAATTGATTAACTGATGTCTCTTTGCCGGTTCCAATATTGAAAACTCCCTTAATATTTTTTTGGAGAGATAAAACATTTGCTTCAACAACATCATCAACAAAAACATAATCTCTATTTTGCCGGCCGTTCCCATAAATGACTGGTTTATTCCCTGATAAAATTTGATCACAGAAAATCGCCACTACTCCGGCCTCGCCTTTTGAATTCTGCCTCGGCCCATAGACATTCGCGTACCGCAGAGAAACAAAATCTAAATCAAAAACTTTTTGGTAATAATCAAGATAATGTTCAAAACTTAATTTTGCGATTCCGTAAGGGGACATCGGACA
>CBDVEN010000135.1:0-1909 GCA_965373025.1 uncultured bacterium
TTGCAAAGAAATTTTTTTGTCTTTTTGTAAAAGTTTATTATTAATATCTTCAATCGATTTAAACCAAGCCATTTTCGGATCATGAATATGATGCGCTTCATCATTTATAACAACTAATTCGCCTACTTCCCGAATGATTTTTCCTAAATCAACTTGCGATTGATTGGTTTTAGTTACTGGCCGCGCGCCAAGAAAATAATTGCTTGTATTTTCATCTTGAAAACTTGTTTCTTTGACATCGCCCTCAAAAACACGATGGATATTTGTTAAAAAAATATTGCCAGTGTTTGAAATATTTCCTATCTCATCCTGCAAGTGCAAAGTAATCTGAAAATCATCTTGCCAATTTTGTCCGTCATATCCATTGTCAGGTAAAACCGGATCATCATAAAAAACCTTTAAACCGACAAAATCAATTTTTATCCTTTCTAAAACAATAATGTTCGGTGTAATCAATAAAAAGTTTTTGGCGAGTTTTGAATCTTTTTCATATAGTTTATGGAAATATGCCCAAGCTAATATTAAGCTCATTACTTTTGTTTTCCCGCTTCCTGTTGCCATTTTTATAACCAATCTTAACCATTCCTCTGGAAACATTCCTGTGCTTACCGCTCCGCTTGAATCAAATTTCATTAAATCATATTTATTTTCAGCGCGCGCAACTTCATACAGCCAGATGATAGTTTCTACGGATTCTCTTTGCGCGAAGTAATATTTAAACGGCGTGGCTATTCCATTTTTATCAAGAATATTATGCTCTTCCTTAAACCACCAATCCAAAAGAGATTTTGAAGTTTCGCTCGCGCCTTTATAATTATCATCTCGCCACTCTTTTATTTTTTTTCTTAATTCCGCAACCAAAGGCGGCAGAAGTTTTTCATATCCTTTTTCTCTCAAATCCTCGTCAGCAGGAAACCACCTGATTTTTGGATCAAGTATTTCATAAGGTGATTTTGGAAAGTTTTTGTGTAATGCCATATTTACAAATTATTTATTCGGAAATTAAATTCATAACTATTTTAACCATAATGTCTTTTTCTTTCGGATCGCTTTCTGCCATTAATAAAGCAAGGGCGACTAAGGTATTATCGTTTATTTTTTTCTCTCCATTTTCGCGATAGAGATAATTTGATTTATCCAAAAAATAGACAAATAAAAACGAGGCGATTCTTTTGTTGCCGTCGGAAAAAGGATGGTCTTTTATCGTTAAATATAAAAAATGCGCGGCCTTTTCCTCAATAGTTTTATAAAGTTCTTTTCCGCTGAATGTTTGATAAAGATTTTTAACAACGCTTTCAAACGCGCTGTTTCTTTCCATGCCAAAAATATCGCCAGCTTCTTTTTTGGCTTTAAGCTCTTTTTTCAATTCCGCGATAATCACAAAACAGTTTTCGTATTCCAAAATAAAATCAACTTTCTTGCCTTTCGGCTTTTGCAAATTTCCTTTATCGTATTTTTCCAAAATACTTAATGTTTTTGAATAATCAGCTAACAAATTTATAATCTCCTTTTCCTGCCCTTTGAGCTGTTTTTTGCTTGCCTGTTTTTGCAGAAAAGCGACCGCTGTTTGCAATTCATTAAATTTATTCCGCGCGTCCAAAAGCCGGTTTTGGTTTATCGCGTATCCTTTTAATAAATATTGTTTTAAGATTTCTGTTGACCATTTTCTAAATCTTATGGCATTAGTGGAATTTGTCCGATAACCAACAGCTAAAATAATGTCTAAACTGTAAAAAGCCACGGGCTTATCAGAATTTGCAATGTGCATTTTTTGCACATTGCTTTTTTCGTCAACTTCTTTATCTTTTAAAATCTTGTTTATATGTTTTGTAATAACTGTTCTATTTTTTCCAAAAAGTTCCGCAATTTGATTTTGCCTCAACCATACAGATTCATTTTCAAACCGCAC
>CBDVEN010000136.1:0-1901 GCA_965373025.1 uncultured bacterium
CGGCAGTAAGAAAAAAAGAAAAAATATTAAAATAAAAAGTCCGTATCTTTCAAGAGTCATTTTCAAATCATTCATTGAATCCGGCAGAATAGCGAATAAAATTTTTGAACCGTCCAACGGTGGAATCGGTAAAAGATTAAAAACCCCCAGAATAACATTAAGAAAAACAATAATGCTGAATAAAAGAATTAAACCAAAAGCCATTTCATAGGCAACGAAAAAACGAAGCGCTAATCCAAAAACAATAGCTATGATTAGATTAGATAAAGGTCCGGCTATGGCGATTAAAAGCGGTCCGTATTTTTGATCGCGAAGATTATAAGGATTAAACGGAACCGGTTTGCCCCAGCCAAACCCGACTAAAAATAATAAAATAGTTCCGAATAAATCTAAATGCGCTAAAGGATTTAAAGTTATCCGTCCGGCGTATTTTGCCGTTGAATCGCCTAATTTATACGCCACAAAAGCATGGGAAAATTCATGTATTGTTAGTCCGATTAAAAAAGCGACTGTCCAGGCAAAAAAAATAAAAGGGTCGGAAAATAGATATTGAATAATCATATTTGCTAAAATTAAATTTTTGTGTTAAGATTTATTTATTGACAGAAGAAAATTATCTTTAAAAAAATACTATGAGAAAATGCGATATTTGCGGACGGGGCCCTCAAACAGGAAACCGCCGTAGTCATTCTAACATTGCCACAAAAAGAAAGCAAGCGCTCAATTTGCATTCCAAAATAATTGATGGAAAGCGAATGAGAATTTGCAGCAAATGCCTTAAGAAAATGGATAGAGCAAATTAATAAAATTTGCAAAGTTATTAGTGCTTAGATAAAAAAATCTTTAAAAAAAACGCCATATCGTAAAAAGATGGCGTTTTTTTATTTTTAAAAATCTACATCCTATTTAAAATAAACTCAACTCTTTCTTTAATGGACTTTACTGGAACGCGAATAATATTATAGCCCAATTCCGAATAGGATTTATAGAGCAATTGATTTAAAGAGTGAGCGGTTTTTTTATCTTCTGTTCTGGCATAATCATTTCGAAACGGCAATTGCTCTAACAAAAAAATTTTTCTGTATTTTCTTTTTTTAGCTGCCATTATAACGGGAGAAATATCTTTTTTGCGAATACAATAATAAGCAATGCTATCAGGAATTCCTCTGTCGAAAAATGTAATTTGTTTAGATGGTATTCTATTTTCAATTTCAATTTTCATCTCAAGCGTTTTCTTCTGAAATCCAGATTCATCGCCCCTGATCTCTTCAATTGTTTTTCCTTTGCTTGCTTCAGTATCTACTAAAATCCGAGCCGCTTCCGGAATTATTGCGTAATTTAAAAAAGACAAATATTCAATTACTTTTGTTTTCCCCGAAGAAGGTCCGCCAGTAATAATATACCAATTTGTATTTATCATAAATTCTTAAATTTTACATCCCTTTTAATTTTTCAATTATTTCTTTATTTTTAGCAAGATTTTTTCCAAAAGCAGAATCTGGACGATGTTTTTTTTCAAGATCTTCAATTTGCTCCTCAATTGAAAAAAGAAAATGAGAAATGAAATCTTCCTCTTCTTGAGATTTTCCGTCTTTTCTATTTAAAGACGAAATAAGAGTTTTTTCTGTTTTTTTAAGAGTTTCTGGAGACAAAGAAATGCAAAAAACAGGAAGATTCCCGATGTTTTTCTTTACTATTCTTCCTTTTTCCACGCTTATTCCGTATTTTAATTCTGCTCCGCCTTTCTTATTCTTTCTCGCAACATATTCCTTTTTATCTTCAAATCTAAAATCAGTAATCTTATCCTTTTCCGCATTAGAATCTTTTGTCGTTATATCATCCACGGCGCAGACCACATTGCCAGTTTCTTTTTCTATAATGACATTATCAATTCCATTTTT
>CBDVEN010000137.1:0-1892 GCA_965373025.1 uncultured bacterium
GGCGAAAAAGATTTATTGACGAACATCGTTACTGGCGGAGGAAAAACAACAATTATCGGAGCAATGATCGCCTATATGATGATAGTCCACAACCAGTATAAATTTTTGATTTTAACTCCGAACACAATTGTCAGGGAACGGCTCCGGGACGATTTTGACAAAAATTCCGAGACATATATTTACGACACTTTTCAATTTTTTGCAAATTCAAACGAACATTTAAAAAATAGAATTTCTTTGCATATAATGAAACCAACAGCAAGCGCGGCTGGCATAAGGAACGGGACAATAATTTTAGGAAACATCCATCAAATTTATGAGAGGACTAGCAATTGGAAAGTTTTGAGAGATAATGTAGATTCGCTTTGTATTTTTAACGATGAAGCGCATAACACAAAAGCGAAACAATACAACGATTTGATTGACAAATTAAGTTCAAAAATTAATCCCAAAAGATTTTTTCGGCTTGACACAACAGCCACGCCGGACAGATTAGATAGTTTGTGTCCTGACAGCAAGATGATTTTTGTTTACGGAATTGCCGAGGCGATGAAAGACAAAATTATTAAAAGAATTGTTGTTTTCCGTCCTGATGTAAAAAAGGTAAAACTTACCTATGAAGATTTAGAAACAGGCAAGACAGTTTCAGCGGAAGAAATTCCCTGGGAAGAAATTGAAAGGCGAAAAATTCCAGCCCGCCGTTATATCACCAGCGTCAAACCAATGCGTCAGCAAATCGCCATTGCCTGCGAGTTGTTAAAAGAACAGCGGATGAGAACGCCAAAACCGGATAAGCCGCTTCTATTTATTGTCGCGGTTTCTATTAACGACGCTGAAAATATAACAAAAGAATTAGAAAAAATCGGGGCAAAATATGGAATAAGAAAAACCCTTTTAGTCACAAATAAATCAGAAGACGAATCAAAAGAAGCGGCGCGAGATTTAAACAAAGATCCGCAAACAGAATACGATGCGGTTGTTTCTGTGTTAATGCTAAGAGAGGGATGGGATGTGCGAAATATTTCCGCGATATTGCTTTTTAGAAAATTTTCCTATAAAGAAATTGGCGGAGAAATTTTTTCAGTTTATGGTCCGCAGGTAATAGGAAGAGGATTAAGGCGGATGAGCAAAAATCCAGAGCAGTGGGAATCGCTTTTTGTAATTGATCATCCGATTTTAAAACACGATTGGCTTTGGGAAAATTTAAAAGCGACGAAATATCCTGACGCGTTAGATCCAGCTAATGTAATAATTGACGAGGAAAAAATTCCTGAAGAAAAAGAAATTGAGAAAATTGATGAAGGCGAGAAAACAATTGATGAAGCCGAGGAAAAATTAGATATTCAAAATTTAGAGAAAACTCCTAATCCGCCGGATGTGTCAGAACCGATTTATGAATGGCAAAAATTTTTAGATGAATATAAATATGATTTTCGCAAAATAGATATTGCCGAAGATATAAAAAAAATAAAAAGTTTAAATCTTGATTCTGATTTAGTTACATTAGAAAAAGATATTCCGGAAGTAAAAATTGAAAAAATTGCCCAAATAACCAAGACGGAAAATTGGCCTATTGAAGAATTAAAAAAACAGTTGGCAAAACAAATATATTCAATTGCCCGCGACGCGCTTTTAGAATATGACAGAAATCCAGACGAAAGGCAGGTAGTATTAATTAAAATAATCAGGCAGCATATTAAAAAACGGTTATTAAGCGGACAGACAATTGAAGATTCAAATAATGAAATTTTATTGCGGAGATTATGGGCGGTTATTGATCAAACTCGCGATTTATTTCTGAAACCTGAATTGATTGAAGGCATATTTGTTAAAAAAATAGGGGCTTGCCCAGCAAATTAATAATTAATTAGTATCTTTTCAATAAGTTTAGC
>CBDVEN010000138.1:0-1849 GCA_965373025.1 uncultured bacterium
ATTGTAAATTGAAAATTTGATAAAACAGCTTAGAAATCTTTTTATAGTTTCTAATTTCCTATTTTAATTTATAATAATTTACAAAAGCGAGGCCAAGAGGGTTTCCCCATTCGGAAATCCCCGGATCAAACTCTGCTACGCGAGTCCCCGAGGCTTATCGCAGCTATGCTACGTCCTTCATCGTCTTTTGGTATCAAGGCATCCGCCATTTGCTTTATATGAGTTAACTTTTATTTAATTTAATTTACCCCGTTAGAAATAAATTTCCAACGGGTTGACTAGCAATTAATGATTGCTAATCGGACGATTCAAAATGTTTAACTCGATATTCAATTGTGAAAGAGCTGGAAAATCAACCGCTTCTTTCTCTTAATGATTTGCTTTTAAAATCTGAAATTTAATTTTAACATAAAAGAACAGTTAAAGTCAAATTTCATTTTTTAACGCAAATTGCTAATTTTTAAATCGTTCTTTTTTTGAATTTCTAAAATCAAATCTAATTTAGAATTCATTTCTTTAAGAATAACTTTAAATCCATTATTTGTCAACACATCCAGTTTTTTGTTTTTTAATTTGATTCATAATCGTAATCTTATTATATCAGAAACGCTTTTCAAAAGCAATAGTCCATATATCATCTTGTATTTCATATTCTTCTTCTGGTTTTTTTCTTTTAATCCAAGCTAAAATTCCCGCCAAAATTACATAATAAATCAGAATCCAAAAAACATTAAATTTTTCTACTGATATAGAAGCAAAAGAAATATTAGATAAAAATTCAATAATTTTCAATTGATAAGTGATTAAAAGCCAAACAGGCCAGCTAATAATTTTTCCCAAAAGAATCCAGAATGAACCGAAAAAAATAACAATCATTCCGCCAACCATTATTACTGGAACCAAAGGAACAATTAAAATATTCGCTAAGACAGAAACTATTGATAAATTTCCAAAATGAAAAACCAAAAGCGGCAAAGTAAAAATTTGGGCTGATAAAGTAAGACAGAGTGTTGTCCGCGCTTTGAAAAAATCCGGAATTCTTTTGAAAAGATTTTGAAAAAGAGGAAAAAGAAAAATTATTCCCAGAGCCGCCATAAAAGAAAGCTGAAATCCGATATCAGAAGTTAAAATTTTTGGATTTGCTAAAAGCATCAAAGCGCCGGCAAAAATTATCGCCCGCCAGGACTGGTTTAGCCGGCCAAAATATTCAGCGGTTAAAATCAAGCCGCCCATAATTCCGGCGCGGACAGCTGAGGCCGGCGCGCCGATTAGAATAATATAGAAAGAAACAGCTATTAAAGAAAACCAAAACGCCTGCCGTCGATAAAAACCGATTGCCAAAGCAAAATACATTAGAAGAAAAAAAATAATAGTGATATGAAGCCCGGAAATGGCGATGATGTGGCGGGTGCTGGTGCGGTTGAAATTTTCTAAAACCGCTTCGCCAATCCCCTGCTTTTTGCCCAAAAGCATTGCTGACAAAATTGACGCTTGCGGTTCGGAAAAAGTTCCGTTTAAAACATCAGCGAATTTATTTTTTAATTTTAAAATATTGGCGTAAATTTTATTTCCATTATTTGAAGAAATCAATTCTGCTTTTGGATAAAAACATAAGGAATAAATTTCGTCTTTAGCTAAATAATTCGGATAGTCAAAATCTTCAAATTCTTCCGGAGTTTTTAACTCGCCGAAAAATTTTAAATAATCACCGTAATGGTATTCGGGATAGCGGTTTAAAGTTATTAAAACTTTTCCGGAAATTTCTTTTTCTTTTTCTTGAAAAAACATTTTTTCAGCGTTAAGAACAATTTTGATATTATCTTTTCTAATATCCGGCTCGCTGATTATT
>CBDVEN010000139.1:0-1843 GCA_965373025.1 uncultured bacterium
GAAAAAGTTTTTTTGTCTTCGCCAGTAATTTTTAAAGGCGTTTGCTGTGTTTTAAATAATTTTGAAGCCAAAACCGGAACAATTGTCAAAGCAACGAACAAAGAAGAAAATAAAGCGAAAGCAATTACATAAGCAAACTCTTTAAAAAATTCTGAAATTAATCCGGGAGCAAAAGCAATCGGCAGAAACACAGCGACAGTTGTCAAAGTGGAAGCGATAATCGCTCCGCTTACTTCTGAAGAGCCGAGAATAGCCGCTTGTTTTTTATCAGTAATTTTTCCTTCCTGCGAATAGCGGAAAATATTTTCCAAAACAACAATGGCGTTATCAACGAGCATCCCAATCCCCAAAGCGATCGCGCCTAAAGTCAAAATATTAAAAGAAATATCAACAAAGTACATTAAAACAAAAGTTGCCGTAATCGCCAAAGGAATAGACAGGAAAATAATTAAGGTCGGCTTAATTCGACGGAGAAAAATAAAAATCACCAAAACCGCTAAGAGCGCTCCGAGAAAAGCGTTGCGGCTCACATCGCTTAAAGATCGTTTGATAAAAACCGACTGGTCCATCACCGGAGTAAATTCAACTTCGTTGCCGTTATTTTTTAAATCATCTTTTATTTCATCTAATTTTTTATGGATTTCGTCGGAAACCTTGACTGTATTTGCCGACGCTTCTTTTCTTAAAATTAAAGAGACGGACTGCTCGCCGTTCATTCTGTAAAGAATTGAAGAGTTATTAATAATTTCATTTACTTCAGCAACGTCTTTTAAATAAAGCGGAGTTGTCTCGCCGTTTTTTTCCGGGCTTGCGGATAAAGCGGCCATTTTCCATTGCGCCTGAATTTCTTCGCTCACTTTGTCGTTCGGCAAAGCGATTAAAGGATTGTATCCGTAAAAAATTTCTTCGCCGTCTGAATATCCATCGTTATCGCTGTCGCTGTTCTGGGGATTAGTTTTTAAAATCGCTTCCAAATAATTCGGCAAACCGTCCTGGTCATCGTCAACCGGAACCAAGCCGATAACCAAATTTTCAATTATATCCGAAGAATCAACTTTGTGCGAAGCGCGGACAGTCAGTTGCCGTCCGAATTTTTCTATTTCAGCCACCGGCAAGCTTAAATTTTGCGCCCGAAGAATTCCAGATAAGTTTTCAACTGTTAATCCTCTTTGTCCTTTGAACTGGCGAACTTGCTCTAATTTTTTTCCGTCCAAAGCAATTTGAATTTCTTTTTCGCTCTGGCCGGCAATTTCCACCGATGCTAATCCTTCAACTCTGCTTAACTGCGGGCTGATTGTTTCGTTGACTAAAGAAGTGAGTTCAGTTATTCCCAGATCTTTTCCGTGAACACTCACTTGCATTAGCGGAAGAAGCGAAGGATCAAATTGGATTACCACCGGACTTTTTGTTCCTTCCGGCAGTTGGTTTTTAACAAATTCAATTTTATCCCGCATTTTGAAAATCGCTCCCTGAAGATCCGTTCCCCATTCAAATTCAAAATTAATTATTGATAAATTTTCCTGGGAAATGGAAGTAATATTTTTGACATTAGAAATCGTCCTCATTTCTTTTTCAATCGGTTCGGTAATTAATTTTTCAACATCAGACGGAGCCGCTCCGGGATAAACAGTTATTACTCCGGCAAAAGGCAATTCAAAATCAGGCATTAATTCTAAAGTTAAGCTGTTCATTGAGACAACGCCCAAAATAATAATCGCTAAGGCAATCATTAATGTTGATACCGGCCTCCTTACGGCAATTTTAGAAAAATTCATAGTTTTAAACAAAATCTGTCATTCCCATGAAAATGGGAATCCAGAATTTTTAATTTAATCAAATTATT
>CBDVEN010000140.1:0-1842 GCA_965373025.1 uncultured bacterium
TTCCTAATTTTACCAACAAAACAATCCCAACTCCCTGCTGAATATCAAAAACATTTTCATCTTTTCCTCCATCGGGAGTTTTTTCTTTTCTCTTGGAATTGCCGTGCAGATTTAAAATATAAATTTCGTCAAAATCCTCGGATAATTTTTGCCGCATATCGCGATGGATTAAACCGTCAAGATAAGAATTATTTGTAATCATTCCGACAATTCCGGATCCGGCCTCTTTAATTTTCCAATGGGCGAAAGCAAGAAATTTTATATAATCATCAGAAAGCGGCTGAATATTTTTTTCCTGCTTGCGAACTTTTTCCTTATAACTTTCATACAATTTATAAAGCCCGGAATCTTTTTGAATAATATTTGACGAGCTGACTGAATACGGCGGATTGCCCATTATCACTAAAATCGGTTTTTCTTTTTTAATCTCCAGCGCCTTTTTGGATTCTTCCGTTAGAGCGTGGGGAAAGCCCGGCAAACTGCTTTGCAAATGTTCTTCAAAATCCAAAGTATTGGTCAGAAATAATTTAAAATGATTATTTCCATGAAGGCGACAATCCGTATTGTCGCCTTCATTAAATTTATATCCCAAGCTTTCCAAAAGCAAAGAAATTTTTAAATGCCCGATAATATACGGCGCCATTAAAAGTTCAAAAGCGTAATAATCTTTAAGAATATGATTTTTAATTATTTGCTGCCACGAACCGGCGTTTTGGCTTTTGTCAATTTCTTCTTTGGCTAATTTAATCGCGTTTGCCGGAAAAGTCAGAGTTCCGGAAGCCGGGTCTAAAAGCGTAACATTTTCGCTGGCAAATCCTTGTTCTTTATTAAATTTTTCTTTGAGCAAAATATTTATTGAACGGGTAATATAAGAGACGACCGGAAGTGGCGTATAATAAACGCCGCGCGCTTTTCTTTTTTTAGGATCATATTCAGCTAAAAAAGTTTCGTAAAAATGCATTAAAGGATCATCGCCGCCTTTTTGGCGATGTAATTCCTGTTTAATTTTTTCTATATCGCAATGCGCTAAAATTGTGGCAATATCGTCAACATAAGGAGTTATCGCTTCTGGCAAAGCGCTTGAAGAAATAAGCGAAAATGTATCGTGAAGTATCTGAATATTTTTAGGAATAGATTCCTGAGCCGAGAAACGATTAAAATCTTTTTTATCATAGCGAAGGCGAGCGGTAAATAAACCGTAAGTGATTGTTTGGGAATAAATGTCGGCAAAGTCCTCTTTTGATAAATCAGAAATTAAATATTCTTTAAACGCTTCGTATATTCTGTCAATTTCCTCTTCTTTATCATCATTTAATAAATAAGTAATTTGAGAAGGAATTAAATTTGCCCGATTAGCCAATTCTTTTGCGAGTGATTTTGCGGTTTTTCTTTCCGGAATATAATAAGAAAAAAACGCCTGCAGCAAATCAAAAAATTCTTTTTCTTTTTGCGGAGGCGGCGGGATATTTAATTTTAGCATTCTCGGCATTCCAACGCGGACTTTTTTAATCCATTGCCCTTTGTTTTCATCTAAGCCGTCTCTTCGCCAAAGCCAAAAATCAAAATAATTAGTCAAAATAAAATTCGGCAATCTTTTTTTGTATCTTTCAATTTGCTCTGAATTTTCAATTGTTTCTAAATCTTCAATAGCCATTTTTTTTGCCTCAACATATCCAATCAGTTCTTTATTTTTTCTAATTGTAAAATCTGGAATGCCGGCTTTAGTTTTCTTCGGCTGGACAGTAATATTCGGATCAATTCCTTTTGATTTTAAAAAATCTTCCAGCATTTTTTTGAGATCTGGATAAAAACTCGGTTCAGTAGAATCGCCGGTTTTATATG
>CBDVEN010000141.1:0-1839 GCA_965373025.1 uncultured bacterium
AAAGAAAAATTACGATAAAAAATTAAGAAAAAATTTATGGCTATAGATGAACAAAAAAAACCCGCCCGCATTGCTTCGCCAGCCCGACAGCTTAACAGCAGTCATAGCGACGGGCAAAGCGATGCAGGCGGGGAAGAAAAGAAGGAAATTGAAATTCCTTCAATAATTATGGTGAAGGATTTTGCCGCTAAGTTGGAATTGCCTGTTTCAGAAGTGATTTCAAAATTAATGATGAACGGAGTGGCGGCGACGATTAATGAAAAAATTGATTTTGAAACAGCTTCAATTATTGCTGATGATTTTGGCTTTGAAAGTATTTTAGAAAAAGAAGAAAATAAAGGTGAGCCAAGGGAGATTTTTCAAAAAGAAAAAATTAAAAAAAGCAAATCTAAATCTGTCAGCCGTCCGCCAGTAGTGGCAATTCTGGGGCACGTTGACCATGGCAAGACAACTCTTTTAGATAAAATTCGGCAAACAAATATTGTTGCGCAGGAAAAAGGAGGAATTACCCAGCATATCAGTTCTTATCAAGTCGAAAAAAATGGAAAGACAATTACTTTTTTAGACACGCCGGGCCATGCCGCTTTTGCCGCGATCAGGGAGCGGGGAGTTATACTTACTGACATTGCTGTTTTGGTTATTGCCGCTGATGACGGAGTCAAGCCGCAGACAATTGAAACAATTAAATATTGCCGGGAAAAACAAGTTCCGATTATTGTCGCTATTAATAAAGTTGACAAGCCGGAAGCTGATGTATCAAAGGTTAAAAAAGAATTAAGCGAGCAGGAAATAGCTGTTGAAGATTGGGGAGGTAAAACTGTTGCCGTTGAAATTTCCGCAAAAACAGGACAAGGCATTGATGAACTTTTAGAAATGATTCTTTTGGTCGCTGACATGGAATCTCTTTCGGCTGATCCAAAAGCGCCGGCGATTGGAATTGTTATTGAATCGCGTCTTGATCCTAAAAGAGGAGCTTTAGCGGCTATTTTGGTGGGTGATGGAACTTTAAAAACTGGAGATTTTCTAAAGATAGGCGAAACATTCGGCAAAATAAAACGACTTGAAGATTTTAACGGGAATGAAGTCAAAAGAGCAGGATCTTCAATGCCGGTTACAGTTGTCGGTTTAAATAAATGTCCTCAAGCCGGGGATTATTTTGAAGTTGTTAAGGATAAAAAGGAAGCGATTTCAAAAATTTCCGAAACAACTTCAAAAGAAAAAATATTTTCGGTTAATTCATCAATAACGGAAAAGATAAAACAAAAGTCCAAAACGGAAAAAATTAAAAAAATAAATCTTATTCTTAAAGTTGATACGAAAGGATCTCTTGAAGCGATTTTGGGAGCTTTAAATAGCATTAAATCAGAAGAAGTCGCCTTGAATATTTTAAAAGCGGAAATCGGAAATATTTCAGAATCAGACATTAAAACAGCCCGGGCGGTTCAAGCGGAAATCATTGGTTTTAATGTTTCTGTTGATTCTTTTCTCCAGAAACTAGCTGTTTCTGAAGGAGTGGAAATAAAAAATTACGATGTTATTTATAAATTAATTGATGAAATCAAGAAATCAACTTCTGAATTGCTTGAGCCAGAAATTATCAGGCAGAATTTGGGAACTTTGGAAGTCATTGCTGTTTTTAAAACAGGAAAATTCAATCCGTCTCATCAAATAAAGATGATCGTCGGGGCAAAAGTTCTTTCCGGAAAAATAACAAAAGAATCTCTTTTGGATATTTATCGCAATGAAGAAAAAATCGGACAAGGTAAAATCAGCGAGCTTCAATTGGAAAAAAATAAAGTTTAAGAAATTAAAGAAGGCCAGAACGCCGGGATTGATTTT
>CBDVEN010000142.1:0-1823 GCA_965373025.1 uncultured bacterium
ATTTCACTCCTTTATGAGAAATTAAACGACCTGTGAAAAGAACAACTTTTTTATTTTTTAAATCATATTTTTTATCTATTGCTTTTGTTTTTCTATCAAACGGGTATTGTTTAATATCAACACCTCCGGGAATTGTTCTTATTTTTTTTGAAAATTCTTGTCCAAACATTTTCAAAAACCACGCTCTTGTATCTCCGCTAACAGCAGTAATAATTTCGGCTTTTCTCAAAGCGTCAAGCGTTAAAGAAAAATATCTTTTATCTAAAGAAATATTATGAAGACAGCTTCCATGGGTAGTCACAATATACTTAACATTTGCTAAATTTTTAATATAATAAGCTATCCAAGTTATTGAAGAAACATGATGGACATGGAGAATATCTGGATTAAATTTTTTTATCGCTTTCAAGGTTACGTCCAAATAGCTTTTATATAATTCTGTGATTTCTTGTATTGTCAGCTCACAATATTTTTTAGATTTTTGAAGTTCTGGGTGACCGACAAAAACAGGAGTTTGAAAAAGGTCAACCGGATATTGTTGAATATCTTTATGGAATTTTCTTTTTTCAGGACAAACAATTCCAACGTGATGGTTCTTCGCTAACTGCAGCATTAAATTACGAACAAAACTGGCGCTTCCAGAGCCCCATAAAGGAAAATCATATAAAAATAATATTTTTAATTTCATAATTTTATTTTTAATTTTAAAACCCATTCCCGATTGAATGGCCGCAGCAGATTGCCGCGGCTAATGCGTCGGCGGCGTCGTCGGGTTTTGGAATTTCTTTTAATTTCAATAAAATTTTAACCATTTCTTGGACTTGCCTTTTTTCTGCCCGGCCGTAACCGACAATCGCCTGTTTTATTTGCAAGGGAGTGTATTCAAAAATTCGCAGTTTTGCCTGTTCGCCGGTTAATAAAATTACTCCCCGCGCCTGGGCGACTTTAATCGCTGTTTTTAAATTTTTAAAAAAGAAAATATCTTCCACTGCCATCAAATCCGGCTTGTGTTTTTTAATTATTTTTTTTAATTCTTTATTTAAAATTAAAAGCCGTTCAGAAGTGCTTGAATCCGGCTTAGTAATAATACACCCATAATCAATTAATTCCAAACTATCTTTTTGGTTTTTATCTTTCTGTAATTTGCCGTTTGCCGTTTGCCGTTTGCCGTTTGCCGTGATGACCCCGTATCCGGTTGTTGCTGTTCCCGGATCAATTCCTAAAATTACCATAAATAAATTTTTTATTATTTATATTTTCCGCTTATTAAATTCCACTTAATTTGGAACAGCTCTTTTAAAGTGTTAATGTACCCGCTCATAGAAACTTTGCTTTCCTCGTCGTTTATCCAGACAACCGGAACAGTTTTTATTTTATATCCAAATTTTCTCGCCAAAGCCAAAATTTCAATATCAAAACCCCAACGGTTCACTTTTAATTTTGGAAAAATTTCTTCCGCGAATTTTGCGGAAAAGCACTTAAATCCGCATTGAGTGTCTTTGATTCCTGGCACCGCCAGAATTTGAATTAAAACATTCGCCATATCTCCCAGAATTTCTTTAAAACGCGATTGATGTTTTTTAATCTCGCTTTCTTTTAAATCACGGTCGCCGATGACAACATCATAACCGTTTTTAAAAAATGGCAGCAAATTTTCAACTTGATCTACAGTTGTCGCGTTATCAGCGTCCATAAATAGGCGATACTCTCCTTTTGCTTCCATAATTCCATGCCGGACAACATATCCTTTTCCGTGATTTTCTTTATTATCAATCACTCTTAAATTTTTTACTTTTTCTCCTAAATTTTTTACCAAATTTACT
>CBDVEN010000143.1:0-1815 GCA_965373025.1 uncultured bacterium
AAGTTTAAAACAAAATTTACAATCTTTTTTAATAGTAGATTCCCGCCTTCGCGGGAATGACAAATATATGAAACCAAAAGTTTTTATTATTATTTTAAATTGGAATGGCTGGAAAGATACGATTGAGTGCCTTGAAAGCTTGGAAAAAATTGATTATCCGAATTATCAGATTATTTTGGTTGATAACGGTTCAACAGATGAATCGGTTTTTCAATTGGAGAAATTTTGTTCGGATTTATTTGAATCCGAACCTAGAAGGCGACATTATATAATATCGCCTTCAAAAAGAGGTATACAAAATAAAAAAAATCAAAAAATTAAATTTCTATTCCTAAATTCTAATTTAGGATTTGCCGGAGGAAATAATGTCGGGATAAAATACGCTTTGGAAAATCAGGCAGATTATGTTTTGCTTTTAAATAATGACACGACAGTTGAGCCGGATTTTTTAACACAATTAATAAAAGCCGCCGAGTCAGATAAAAAAATTGGAATGCTTGGTCCAAAAATAAATTTTTACGATTACAAAAACAGAATTTGGTTTTTGGGCGGAAAAATAAATTGGCTCTTGAATAAGGGAATTCATCTTTACTATAACCAGATTGATTCTGCTGAAAATTTGCCGAACGAACTTTTTGAAGTTGATTATTTTACCGGTTGCGCCCTTTTAATCAAAAGAGAAGTTATTAAAAAAATCGGATTGATGTGGGATGGATATTTTTTATATTATGAAGACACTGATGGGAATTTAAAAGCCAGAAAAAACGGCTGGAAAATAATTGTTGCGCCAGAAGCAAAAATTTACCACAAAGTTTCGCGAAGCACCAAGCCCGGCTCTTCCAGTTATGTTTATTATCATACTCGAAACGGGCTTTATTTAGCCAAAAGAAACGGTTCTTTTTTGATTCGTTTTTGCGTTTATCTCAACAGTTTTTGGATTCTAATCAAACAAATAATTAAATTTATTTTCATTCCCAAAAAAAGAATGTGGGCAAAAGCGGTAATAAAAGGAATAGGAGATTTTTATTCAGGAAGAACAGGGAAATTATAAATTTTAAATCATAATTTTATGAAAATTGCTATTGATGCTCGTAGTTTAGAAGGGCAAAAAACCGGCGTGGGCAGATATTTAATAAATTTGCTGAAATATTGGAAGAACGAAAAAGATATTCGTTTTATTTTGTATTTTCAAAATTCAATTCCGGAAGATAAAATTTTGAAGAGCCAAAATTTTAGTAAAAAAATTATTAAAAATCCAATTAATTTAAAAAGCAATGCTTTCTGGCAGCATTTTACTTTGCCGGCGGCTTTAAAAAAAGATCGTCCGAATTTTTTCTTTTCACCTTCTTATCTTCTGCCTTTTTTTTGTCCGATAATGTCAGTGGTAACAATCCACGATGTTTCTTATGAAGCGCACCCAGAATGGTTTTTACCATCCGATAGAATTCTTTTAAAAAAAATATCTTTTCGCGCCGCCAAAAAAGCAAAAATTATTTTTACCCCTTCAAATTTTTCAAAAAATGAAATTATTAAATATTACAAAGTGAAAGCGGAAAAAATTAAAGTTACCCCTTTGGGAGTAGGGGAGAGTTTTAAAAAAATTTCTTTTGACGATTCAGAAAAGATTAAAAAAATTAAGGAAGAATACGGAATAAAAGATAAATTTATTTTTTACATCGGATCAATTTTTAATCGCCGGCATCTTTCCGAAATTATTAAAGCGTTTGAAAAATTAAATTTGCCGGATTATCAATTTTTAATTATTGGCAAAAATCACACTTATCCTTTTATTAATTTAGAAAAACAAATTCAGAA
>CBDVEN010000144.1:0-1815 GCA_965373025.1 uncultured bacterium
ACTTGTCCATACAATTAGATTAACTCAATCTGATTTGCTGGGCAAGCCCCAAAAAATAATAATATGATTAGCAAAAAAGGAACTTTAACGAATTTAAAAAAGAGTTTTCTCGGCAAAGAAAAATATGATTCTGCTTTGGAGCGCGAATATATGGTTGAGCTTGAGCGAGATCCAGCGGTAATAAAATGGACGAAGAAACACGATATAAAAATTCCGTATAAATTTTTAGGATTTCCTCGGCGATATTTTCCGGATTTTTTAGTTGAATATCAAGACGGACACAAAGAAATTCACGAGACCAAAGGGTTGCCATTGCTTCTTTGGCTATCTACGAGATTAAAAGGGCAATCAGCGGAAGAGTTTGTAAAACAAAAAGGATGGAAGTATAAAATTATTACCAAAGGAAGATGGGCTTTTTATAATAAATTTTAGAAAAGAAAAAAGACAATCTAAATGCGGGTGTGCGGGGAATTTTCCGCAAAAAACAACAAAATCAGCAGACAGCGAAATAGTTATTCAATCGCGATTCAGAGAAAGGAAAGTTCTTTCGTCAAAAAAGCAGAAATAGTTCTTAAAAAATAATATCAGGAGTTTTTCTTTTTTGACTCCTTTTTTTATTCAGCACTTTTTAATAAAGGTACTGGATTTATTGCCAAAATAGGATAAAATATGGTAAGCTAATAATAGCAATTAAGTTCAAAATAAATTTTATGGTTTATTATCCCCCGGAACAATTAGAAAAAAATTCTGCTGGAGAAAAAGAAATTATTCCAATCAATCCTCCCAGAAAAAAATTCTACAAAAGAAAATTTTTGTTGGTTTTTCTGGGCATTTTAATTTTCACCGCTGTTTTTTTCGGACATACCGTTTATCAGGTCAATTCCACTTTTAATAAAATTTCTTCAAGCGAGGGGTCTCTTTGGAAAAGCGTTATCGCTTTTCTTCCTTTGGAAAAAAGAGTTTATAAATTTCTGCCGATAGGCGGAGACGCTTCTTCTCAGAATGAAAATGAAGAAGAAGGGCGAACTAATATTTTATTTTTAGGAATAAGAGGCGAGAATGATCCTAATGGCGGGCTTCTTTCTGATACAATGATGATTGCCAGCATAAAACCGGAGGAGAATAAAACCGCTTTGATTTCTATTCCGCGCGATCTTTGGGTGGAAATGCCGGAGCACAATTATTACCAAAAAATAAATTACGCTTACGCTTTGGGATTGAAAGAAAAATATGACGGCGGAGGATTGGCGTACAGCAGAAAAGTTATTTCTGATATTTCCGGACTGCCAATTCATTACGCTTTTAGCGTTGACTTTGTCGCTTTTCAAAAAATTATTGATACTTTAGGAGGAGTGACTATTTATTTGGATAAGCCATTTTCCGACCCTTTCCAATTTGCGGAAGGAACAATTTCTCTGCCGGCCGGATCACAGAATATTGACGGCGAGACCGCTCTTCTTTACGCTCGGGCAAGATATGGATCAAGCGATTTTGACAGAGCGCGGCGCCAGCAGCAAATACTTCTGGGAATAGAAAACAAAGCGTTAAATCTTGGGGTTTTGGCAAATCCTTTTAAAATTACCGCCATTTTAAAAACAATCGGCCGCCATGTCAGAACTGATATGGAATTCTGGGAATTGCAGGAGCTTCTTGAAGCAAAAAAGGAAATGGATAATCCGGAAATAATCAGAAAAGTTTTTGACACTTCCGAGCAAGGGCTTTTGTACGCTTCAAATATTAACGGGTCTTATGTTCTTTTGCCAGTCGGAGATAATTTTGATGAAATCCGCAAAGCATGCAGGGAGATTTTTAAAG
>CBDVEN010000145.1:0-1812 GCA_965373025.1 uncultured bacterium
GCAATTTGAGTTAATTTTTCTTTTTTTTCAGTTAAAATCTTTTCCGCTTTTTGATAAGCGTCATTAAGCAAACGCGATACTTCTTGATCAATTTTTTTTGCCGAATCTTCGCTGTATCGGTTTCTGTCAATTAAATCCCGTCCCAAAAAAACCATATCAAAATCTTCCGCATAGCTCACCGGACCGATTTCTTCGCTCATTCCATATTCAGTGACTAATTTTCGCGCCAATCCGCTTGCTTCTTTTAAATCGTTGCTCGCGCCGGTAGTAACATCTTTAAAAATTAATTTTTCTGCGGCATAACCTCCCATCAAAACAACTAATTCGTCTAAAAATTCCAACCGGCTGCGAAGCCGCTTTTCCGCAATAGGAAGTTTTAAAGTATATCCGGCCGCGCGGCCCCTAGCAATAATAGAAACTTTATGGACCGGATCAGTATGCAAAAGTGATGCCGCGGCTAAAGCGTGTCCAGCTTCATGAAAAGCGGCAATCTTCTTTTCATCTTTTGAAAGAATATGGCTTTTTCTTTCCGGACCCAAAAGAACTTTCTCCACCGCTTCAAAAATTTCTTTATCGCCGATAATTTTTTTATTATATCGCGCGGCCAATATAGCCGCTTCGTTAATGAGATTTGCTAAATCAGCGCCGGAAAAACCCGGAGTCCTTTCGGCCACTCTTTTTAAATTTACGCCTTTAGCCAAGGGCTTTCCAATAGAATGAATTTTTAAAATTTCTTCCCGCTCTTTAATATCTGGTATATCTAAAATAATCCGACGGTCAAAACGGCCAGGACGCAAAAGCGCCGGATCTAAAACGTCAGGCCTGTTGGTCGCTGAAATAACAATTACTCCAACGTCGGGTTCAAATCCGTCCATCTCAACTAAAATCTGATTTAAGGTTTGTTCTCTTTCGTCGTGGCCTCCGCTCAAGCCGGTTCCCCGATGGCGGCCGATGGCGTCCAATTCATCAATAAATAATATTGCCGGCGCGTTCTTTTTGGCAGTGCGAAAAGTGTCCCGAACCCGGGAAGCACCGACTCCGACAAACATTTCCACAAATTCCGAACCTGAAATATTAAAAAAAGGAACTTTTGCTTCATTGGCAACAGCTCTGGCCAAAAGGGTTTTCCCGGTTCCCGGAGATCCGATTAATAAAACTCCTTTTGGAATTTTTGCTCCAAGATCAGTAAATTTTTTAGGATGGCGCAAAAACTCAACTACTTCTTGAAGCTCTTCTTTTGCTTCCCTCAAGCCAGCGACATCTTTAAAGGTAATTTTCTTTTCTTTTTTTTGCTCGTCATTCGGCTTGATCATTCGCGCTAAAGAACGGCCAAATCCCATTGCTTGAGTGTTGGCTTTTTGCGCTCGGGAAAGCATCAGCCAAAAAAATCCGATGATTAGAAAAAAAGGCAGAAAAATTGGAAGAATTGATCCTAAAAGAATATCTCGACCAGACATTTCTTTAATTTCAATATTGACCTTATCAAGTTTTTCCGCTTCCACGCCGTAATTTTTCAATGTCTCGCCGAGAGAAACTCCTCCTTCTTTCAAAGATTCCTGACTTTTTCCATCTTCACCTTTCAGTTTGATTTTCAAGCGATCCCCTTCAATTTCAATCAATTCCACTTTTTCCTGATTAATTTCCGCAACTAATCGGGAAAGAGAAATTTTTTCCGGCTTTTCCATAGGATTGCTGTACAAAGTAAAAACGCTGGAAATAATCAAAAGAAATAAAAAAGCCAGCCCTAAATTTTTTATTAAATTTTTTATTGATTTTTTCATTTTTTTCATTAGGTTTATTTTACTACATTTT
>CBDVEN010000146.1:0-1798 GCA_965373025.1 uncultured bacterium
AAATCAAATCCTAAAAACAAAAATCCAAAATCCAAAAGTGGACGTATATATAGATAATAAATAGTAACATTTAACAAAAATAAATCTATGTCAAATAAAAAAACAAACAGCAAGCAAATCACAATTTTTGAAGGCCAGAAAATTCGCCGGCTCTGGGATGAGAAAAAAGAAAAATGGTATTTTTCAGTGATTGATATTGTTGCGGTTCTCACCGAACAAGCCAATTTTAAAAAAGCGCAAAGTTATTGGACTACACTCAAAAACCGCTTGAAAAAAGAAGGGAATGAGTCTGTCACAAAATGTGACAAACTGAAAATGCAATCTGCTGACGGAAAATTTTACAAAACAGATGTAGCAGATGTGGAAACAATTTTACGTCTTATTCAATCTGTTCCCAGTCCGAAAGCTGAACCAATTAAATTATGGCTGGCAAAAGTCGGTTATGAGCGAATGCAGGAAATAACAGATCCGGAAAAAGCGCTTAATCGCAGCCGGGATTATTGGCAAAAAATGGGCAGAAGCCAAAAATGGATACAACAAAGAATGATGGGGCAGGAAGTTAGAAATAAATTGACGGATTATTGGAAAGATAATGAAGTTAAAGAACAGGACGAATACGCGATTTTAACAAATATTATTCATCAGGAATGGAGCGATTTGTCTGTTGAGAAACATAAAAAATTAAAAAAATTAAAGACACAAAATCTGCGCGATCATATGTCAGACGCAGAATTGGTTTTTACGGCATTGGCGGAACTTTCCACTCGGCAAATCGCGGAAACTATGAAAACAAAGGGCTTGGAAGAAAATAAAACTCCGGCAAAAAGAGGCGGCCGTGTTGCCAAAAACGCGAGGAAAGAATTGGAAAGCAAAACTGGTAAAAAGGTTGTGAGCGCCAAGAATTTTTTATTGCCGAAAAAATCAAAAAAATATCTTAAAAAATAAAAACAAATTTATAATCCATTCCAAACTTTCAAAAATTCATCTATTTTCTAAAACAAAAAGGAACGAATTACAAATTCGTTCCCACGAAAGACAAAATAAAAATAGTTATAATCGGAATTTAAATTGTGAAATAATTTTAATAAGTTTTAAAAAGGAGAAAAATTATTATGGAAAAAAACATCTTACTAATCATTGTCGCAATTATTGCGATTGTCGGAGTTTATTTCTTGTTTCAAAATTCTCAAAATAAGAATAATGAGAATGAAAATCAGGAAATAAATTCAAGCGAAAACAGCAAGCAGCAAGAGACAAATTCAGAGGAAGAAAACAAAGAATCCACCGACGCTTCTGCTGAAGCTGTGGCGGACAAGGAAAAAAAAGAAGGTGAAGAAGACATTGAAGAAGAGCCAAAAGTTTCTGAAGAAGAAAATCAGGAATTAGAAATTGAAATTTTGAAAGAGGGGACTGGCGAAGAAGCGAAAAACAATGACAAAGTTACCGTGCATTATGTCGGAACTTTGGAAAATGGAACAAAGTTTGATTCAAGTTTGGATCGCGGTGATCCGTTTGTTTTTACTTTGGGAGCTGGACAAGTAATTAAAGGATGGGATCAGGGCGTTCTGGGAATGAAAGTCGGAGAAAAAAGAAAATTGATAATTCCATCAGAGCTCGGTTATGGAGCAAGAAGCGCTGGTTTAATTCCGCCGAATTCTACTCTGATTTTTGAAGTTGAACTTTTGGAAGTCGGGAAATAATAATTAAATTTTTAAGTTTTATAATATGAAAGAAATAATTAGTTCTAATCCTGAAACAAATTCAGAAACAAAAAAAGAAAATCCAAAAGAAAAAGAAA
>CBDVEN010000147.1:0-1786 GCA_965373025.1 uncultured bacterium
ATCAAAATCGCCAGCTTTGGGCAGAAGATTTAATACATTAAAAAACAGGCCAGTGAAAACCAACGGACCTTTTAAAAGAGGCGTTTGCGTAAAAGTAGGAACAATGACTCCGACAAAACCAAATTCCGCTCTGCGAAAAATCGCCAGAGTGCGATTGACAAATAGCATGGAAGTAACCGCTTATATTCCGGGAATCGGCCATAATATTCAAGAGCACTCGGTAGTAATGATTCGCGGCGGGCGGGTAAAAGATTTGCCTGGCGTGCGGTATCATGTCGTCCGCGGAGTTCTTGACGCCGGCGGAGTTGAAGGAAGAAAACAGGAAAGAAGCAAATACGGAACAAAACGGGAGAAAGCGAAAAAGTAAATCTCAATTTTTGTCATTGCGAACTGGTTTCGGAATCTGTTATCTAATTTATTTCAAAAAATATTCAGATCCTGAAATAAATTCAGGATGACAAATTAAAAATTAAAAATTAAGAATTAAAATACTATGGGCAGAAGAAAAAAAAGAGAAAAACGGGATATGAATCCTGATCCAAAATATAGCAACCTCACAGTTGCTAAATTTATTAATCACATTATGAGTGAAGGCAAAAAAAACACGGCGCGCCGGGTGGTTTATAATACTTTTGAAAAAATTGAGGAAAAAAGCAAAAAAGACGCTTTGGATATTTTTGACCAGGCGATAAAAAACGTTACTCCGAGTTTGGAAGTAAAATCAAAAAGAGTCGGCGGGGCGAATTATCAAGTGCCGATTACGGTTCGGGCTGACAGAAAATTAACTTTGGCGATGCGCTGGATTCTTGATGCGGCAAAAAAGAAAAAGGGGAAATCAATGCCTGAAAAATTGTCTGCTGAATTGCTTGACGCGGCTAACAATACTGGAACGGCGATTAAAAAGAAAACTGACACTTACCGAATGGCTGAAGCCAACCGCGCGTTTTCTCATTTTATCAGATAAAAAAAATAAGAGGATGTAATGTTTAATTGATTATCCTCTTAAAGTTTTATTGCTTCTGCAAGTTCGGATTCTTGCAAAAATTTTACTGTTGTTATCACACAGATTATTATTACAGTATCGCGAATCGCTCGGGAGATTTTTCTTGTTCTTTTGTATGCTTTTACAAAAATAATAGGCGTAGCGATTATCGATTTAAACAAAAATAAAATTTTTTCCATTTTTCCCCTCCTCCTGTTTAAATTAATACCATAAAATTGAAGTTTTGTCAATAGTAATTTGTCACTAAAAATTTAATAAAAATTAGAAATTTAAAATTTATGCCAAGACAGCATCCAATAAATAAAGTTAGAAACATTGGGATTATTGCCCATATTGACGCCGGTAAAACAACAACAACCGAGCGAATTTTATATTATACCGGAAAAAAACACAAAATCGGCGAAGTCCACGAAGGCGAAGCGGAAATGGACTGGATGGAGCAGGAGAGGGAAAGAGGAATTACGATTACTTCAGCGGCGACAACTTGCTATTGGCCAAAAGAACCGGCTGACAAAACTTGCCAGATAAATATTATTGACACTCCCGGGCATATTGATTTTACCGTGGAAGTCCAAAGATCTCTGCGGGTTCTTGACGGAGCGGTTGTTGTTTTTGACGGAGTCGCCGGAGTTGAACCGCAGTCGGAAACTGTCTGGCGCCAAGCTGATAAATTCAAAGTTCCGCGAATATGTTTTATAAATAAATTAGACCGCACCGGCGCTGATTTTTATAAAAGTTTTGAATCAATCAAAATTCTTCTGACTGACAAGGTGGTTGCTTTGC
>CBDVEN010000148.1:0-1785 GCA_965373025.1 uncultured bacterium
AGTTTTATTCCAGACATTTTCACTGCTCAAAGTCCATGGAGTTCTGATTCCGATAAACCAATTTCTTTTTGCGTTTTCACAGAGAATGCCGACATAAAAAAATAAAAATCCGACTGCAATCGGCATAATAATATTCGGGCTTATTTCAAATCCATAATTCCAAAGAATTATTTGAGAATGGACTAAAAACATAAAAACTAAAAATAAAATAATAAATCCGTCAAAATATTTTCTGAATTTTTCAATATTTTCTTTAAGCGGATCTATTTTTGGAATAATCGCGAAAAGCAAAGCAATTCCAATAAGTAAAAAAGGCATTAGCAAAACGCCGTATAATCTTGGAATATACCCATCCACTTCTCCTTTCGCGTTCCAATGCGAAGCCATTTCATTCGGCATTTGCGGATAGAAAAAAATACTGACGGTAAAAGACGCTAAAATAATTAGCAAGATAATAATTTGCGTTTTTTTCATAATGATTTTTAAATGTTTTATTGTTTTATAAAAAAGTTGGGCTCGCCCAGCCCTTTCGATTTTGTAAAATCGAAAGGGCTGGGCGAAGAGAGAGGGATTTGAACCCCCGGTTCCGCCCTTTCTATCTACAAACTAATTTGAATGGTTTATATGGTTATCGCCTTTTTAACTAATCAATTCAATTTTTGAAAAGTTTATAAACAAAAAGGGCGGAACAGCGGTTTTCGAAACCGCCCCGTTAAGCCGCTCCGGCATCTCTCCTTTTCTATTTCACTTTAACATTTTTAATCTTTTTTGACAAGAAAAATTATATTGCTTGACGAGAAAAAATTAGGTATAATAAAGATGTTATAAATAAAATCAAATTATGTCTTTTTTAAAAACTTTAAATCCATCAGCTTTTGGAATCGATCTCTCTGATCGGTCAATTAAAATTATTCAATTTAAAAAAAAGGGCGAAAAGCTTTCTAACTTTTTGTATGGAAATGAAGTAATTCCCGCTGGCTTGATTGAAGATGGGGAAATAAAAGATTTTAAAAAAGTAGCTGAACTTATAAAAAAGATAAAAAGCAAAACAAAGCCAGCTTCAATAAAAACCGATTATGCTGTTTGTTCTCTGCCAGAATCAAAATGTTTTTTCAGAGAGATAGATTTTCCGGAAATGACGTTGGAAGAAGTGAGTGAAGCTATAAAATGGGAAACTGAACAGCAGATTCCGCTAAGTTGGGAAGAAATTTATCTTGATTGGCATGTTTTAAATGAAAAAAAATATTTAAAAAAAACAGAGAAAAAATTAAAGAAAAATAATCTTGTTAATTCTGAAGAAATTGAAAAAAAGACAAAAGTATTTTTAACAGCCGCTCCGCGAAAACTTGTTGATTCTTATGTAAAAGTTTTAAAACAAGCCGGGCTTAAGCCGATAGCAATGGAAATAGAATCAGCGGCAATAGTTAGGGCGCTTGTTAATAAAAATAAATATGATAGCGCGGTTTTGATTATTGATTTTGGAGAAACACGAACTAATTTTATTATTTTCAAATCGCCGTTGATTAGATTCAGCCGTAGCATAAGTTTTTCTGGAGTGTCTTTAACAGATAAAATTTCCAAAGAATTAAAAATTAAATATTCAGAAGCCGAGAGATTAAAAAGAAAATGGGGACGGGATAAAGAATAAGGAGACGGATCTTTGGCAAAATGCATTAAGCCGGCACTTGTTGATTTGTCTGAAAAAATTCAAAAATCTTTGGATTATTATTCTGAACATTTCAGTAAAAATTTTCCGGAAAATGAAGTAAAAAAAATAATTCTTTG
>CBDVEN010000149.1:0-1779 GCA_965373025.1 uncultured bacterium
GATAATACTCAAAATTGCGATGATGTTCAGGAATATTTAGAAAAAAATTATTCCGATCTGAAAGGAAAAATTTTGACCATTCATACAAATAAAAGCGGTGAGATTCCTGAAAAAGTGACTGGCAAAAGCAAGGAAGAATTAGATAAATTAAGAAAGCAGGCAAATGCGATAGATAGCAATGAAAGTCCCTATAAAGTAATAGTTTCAGTGTTGATGTTAAAAGAGGGTTGGGATGTAAAAAATGTAACCACGATTGTTGGTTTAAGAGCATACAGCGCGCCTACTAACATTTTGCCAGAGCAAACATTGGGCAGAGGATTAAGGCGAATGTTTTTCGGTAGAGATGATATTGAAGAATATGTGAGTGTAATTGGAACTTCGGTTTTTATGGAATTTGTTGAGTCAATCAAAGCAGAAGGAGTTGAATTAGAGAAGAGAAATATGAGTAAAGTTTCTAAACCGATTGCTCCAATTATAATTGAAGTTGATAATGAAAATGTAAAAAAAGATATTTTAAAACTTGATATTGAACTGCCTATTCTCACGCCGCGTATTCAAAGGGAATATAAAAATTTAACTGATTTAAATGTTGCTAAATTTCAGCACAAAAAAATTAAGATTAAACAATTTAGCGATAAAGAAAAAAGAGAAATTACTTTTAAAACAGTTATTGATAACCGACCTCATCATACAACAATTTTAAATTCCAACATTGAACCAAACTATCAAAGCGCGGTCGGTTTTTTTGCCCAAGCAATAATGAAAGAGTTAAGATTATTCGGTTGCTACGATGTTCTTTTTAGTAAAGTCAAAGATTTTATTATTAATTATTTGTTTGTTGAAAAAGTTAATTTGGAAGATTTGAATACTTTGAAAAATTTATCCGAATTAGAAGCGACTAAAACAATTAGAGAAAACTTTAAGAAAGAAATTAATAATTTAACAGTTCGGGACATAGGTGACGCAGAGATAAAAAATTATATTAAAGTGAGCGACAGCAGACCATTTGTTGTGAAAGACCAATCGTATTTATTGCCAAAGAAAAGTGTATTTAATAAAATTGTTGGAGACAGTCATTTTGAACTTCAATTTGCTGATTTTTTAGAAGGATGCGATGATATAATCTCTTTTGCTAAAAATTATTATGAAGTGCATTTTAAGTTAGATTATAGAAACGCAGACAATTCAATATCTTATTATTATCCTGATTTTTTTGTAAAAGTTGATAATAAAATTGTTTATATTATTGAGACGAAAGGCAGAGAAGACCTTGATGATCCATTAAAAATTAAAAGATTAAAACAATGGTGCGAAGATGCTAACCAAAGACAAAAGAAAATAGAATATAAAATGCTTTATATCAAACAAGAAGATTGGGAGAAATATAAACCAAAAAATTTTAAGGAATTAATTAAATGTTTTAAATAATTCATATGCGAATTAATTTATAGTCAGTTTCCAAACTTTAAAAAACACAAAAAACTTTTTCCATTTTCCAAAACAAAAAAACAAACTGCAAATTCGTTCCTGCGAAAAAGACAAATTAAAGATAGTTGTAATCGGAATTTAAATCGCAAAATAATTTTTGCGGAAATAGTATGGTAATATGTATTACCATAGTGAAATAAAGTTTTAATTTTTTATTTGACAAAATACGCGGAAGTTTGCTATTATTAAAATATAAAAAAGAGGAGGGATAAAAAAATTAGGAGGTGATAAAAATGGCGAAAGGAACGAATGTAAAAGAAAAAAGGGCGAATAAAAAACTTGATGCTTTTA
>CBDVEN010000150.1:0-1772 GCA_965373025.1 uncultured bacterium
CAGCAAATCCCATAAAAGCAAAACGAGTCCGGCGAAATTTAGGATTTAAAAAATCCCTGAACGCTTTAAAATATCCAAATTTACCCGGCTCAAATTTTTCCAAAGTAGTAAACAGAGGAATAATTGAAGCAAATAATATCAAACAAACTACGATAAATAAAATTTTAAATCCGAAAAAAGTCAAAATAATTCCGCCAATTATCGGACCGATAATAGCAACTAAATAAACTAATCCTTTAATAGAACTAATTTCCATAGCTCTTCTTGATTTATTTCCATAATAAACAAAATTAGCGTGATAAGCCGGCCAAAAAAGAATTTTATGAAAAGCGGCAAAAAAAGGAGCGGCAAAAAATAAAATTGGCAAAGACGGAATAGAATATAAAATTAAATAATAAATAATCAGCATTGGCACGCTGTAAAAAATGCAATGTTCAAAGCCAAAACGAACCGCGAGTTTTCCGCCAAGAGGGACCGCGAAAAAAACAACCGTATAAGTTATGGCAAAATAAAAAATAATCCATTGCAGAGAATAGCCAAGAGTATAAAGATAAACCGGCTCAAAAATGCTAATCAAAGAAAGAGCAAAATATTTAATCGTTGTTGAAGCATACAATTCTAAAATTTCGCGCTTTAAATCTTTAACAAAGTAATTTTTAAAATTTGTGATTTGAAATTTTGACATTATTTTTTTATTCTGTCATTCCCGTGAAAACGGGAATCCAGAATTTTTTATAATGATGATATCAAAAAGAAATTTTTCCTTTTCGTAAAACTTTTGGAATCGGTAAAGTTAAATCAACAATTGTTGAAGGTTTTGACTTTAGCAGATCTCCAGCATCTAAAATTAAATCCGGCTGGTTTTTTCTACTTTGAAATTGTTTAATAACTTCTTCAATTTTTCCAAATGCCGACTTGCCGGAAATATTGGCGCTTGTGCCGATCAAAGGGAAATTTAAAAATTCAAATAAATTTTTAATAATTAAACAATCTGGAATTCGCAAACCGATTGTTTTTTTGCTATCGGTTAAAAAATCTGGAACGATTTTTTTCTTTTTTAAAACAAATGTTATTTGCCCGGGCCAGAATTTTTTTAAATTTTTTTCTGTTTTGCTATTAATGCAAGATATTTTTTTTGCCATTTCCAAATCTTTTACAAAAACAGAAAATGGTTTGTTCGTTGTTCGTTTTTTAATTAAAAATAAGCGTCTAACCGCTTTTTCATCTAAAGCATTCGCTGTTAATCCATAAACCGTATCAGTCGGTATAATTACTGCTCCACCTTTTTTAATTATTTTAACCACTTCTTTAATAATTTTTTTATCGGGTTTTTTAGGATTTATTTTAATAATTTTCATTTATTATTCTTTGATTTTTAGCTGTAACCAAAGCGAGAAAGTGTAATTTTTAGAAGTATCCTGAGACAAAATTGCTTGGTCTCCTCCTAAATTTTAGGAGGAGAATTTTGCCGAAGGTTAAGCAAATTTGCTCGCTGGAAACAAATTTGCGTCTTCTAAAAATTACTTTGCGAGCGAGATTATTAAGAGATTATTTTCTTTAATTCTTTCACTTTTTCTTCCATTTTCTTTTTTGTCTCTGCTTCAAGAACTAATCTTAAAACTGGTTCAGTATTTGAAGCTCTAACTAAAAACCACCAATTATTAAAATCTATTCTTAGTCCGTCAAGTTTTGAAGTTTTTCCTTTTTTGTCTTTTCTCTCCAACGCTTTCAAAATCTTTTCTTTGTCTTTTATTTTAAAATTAATTTCTCCG
>CBDVEN010000151.1:0-1692 GCA_965373025.1 uncultured bacterium
TTTCATATCCTTTTATACTTTCGGATAGCTCTGCAATTGCTTTATCTTTTTGAAAAATATCTTCCTAATAAAAAACTATCTGGGACAATATATGTTGAATTTCCTGTTGGATTATTTAAATTTATAGCAAGCTCCATAAATATAGCATACAGACTTATTTTATATTCTGCCGAATTACTGAAATGTTCTATAAGATATTTTTTATATTGAGAATCCATTTCTCCAACCCCTCTTAACCCATACGAAACATACGGCGGGTTGCCAATCACAATATCAAACCCCTCAACTCCAAACATCCACTCCGAATCAAAAAAATCGGCGGAAATGTTGGGGCTGTATGGATCCCAGTTGATAATTTTCTCCGTGTTTTCAGAAGGAAAACCGCTTTGCTCAAATAACTCCGCTAATTGCGAACGAATTTCTTTGTCCTTTCTTCTCAACCTCTCTTTTTCACTTTTATAATTAGCGTTGAAATGCTTTGCCCTTATTTTTTTTAATTCTTCTTCTAATTTTAAAATGCGCGGATCTGGAAGCATAACCGCTCCGATAGAATGCAAGCCGATCAAGGAATTAGCCGCGACAAATTTTGTCTCTAAATTCGGCAAAGGTTCAATGCCAAAATTTTCCTTGTTTTTATCGCTCTTCTCATCAACCAAAAGCGAAATAAAAAATCTCAACTTGGAAATTTGAATCGCCGTGATTTGAATATCAACTCCGTAAATGCAATTTTGAATTAAATATAATTTTCGCCCGTAATCTAAATTATTATTTTCAAAATTAGATTCTATTTTTTTAATTGACTCTCTTTTTATAACAGCGTCTGAAACATTATTTTCCACTGCGTCAATCTGCTCCTGTTTCCATTTTTTGTTATGCGGATCAAGCTTTGATAAAACAAAAACCAATTTTTGTAAAACTCCCATCGGAAAAGCCCCCGAACCGACAGCCGGATCAATGACTTTTAATCTGTTAATCGCTTTAATTAAAATATCAACTTCGTTATCGTTGAATTGATGTCCTTCTTCAGAATAAGAAAAAAGATTATTTAGTTTATCGTCAATTTTTTCATCCTCCGGCAATTTATTTTTAAAATACGCTTTTAAAGATTCTTCAACCATATAGTCAACAATTTTTCGCGGAGTGTAATAACTACCCGTCGCTTTGCGGGCGGTTGTTGATGTCTCGGGATTATAGCTTGCCAGCAAATTTTCAAAAACCAAGCCCAGCAATTCGGGGTCAAGAGCGACTTCCTTGTCAATCGGCGTGTTTTCATCAATAGTAAAATTATACGATTGTAAAATATTAATCAGCCCTCTAACTTTATATTTTTTATTTTTCGTTCCATAATCGCTATTCAAATCAATCTTCTTTTCTTCTGAAAAAAACAAAAAATTAGGAACTTTAGGCTGATTTTTTTTCACTCTTGAAAAACCATCAACAATTATCCTTTCTCTTTTTTTATCTAGACATTCAAAAAGTCCGCCGTTCAAAAATGGAATTTTTTCAAACAAATTAAATATCTTATTTGATTCTTTAAAATATTCTTCATATCTGTAAAATTCCTGCTTGTTATAATCATTATTCATCCCTTTGTAGTTTCCTTCTTTTCTAAATCGCCTCTTTTTAATCGGAGTATTAAGAGTAGCAAAAAATAAATTTTGTAAAATTGCTCTATAATAAGTTGTTTGTTTT
>CBDVEN010000152.1:0-1679 GCA_965373025.1 uncultured bacterium
AAAATCAGGACATTGGCGTCAACCGCCATTCCAATTGATAAAATAAATCCGGCGATTCCGGCTAAAGTCAGAGTGATCGGAATTAATTCAAATAAGCTGACAACAATTAAAATATAAATTCCCAATGAAAAAACCGCCAGCAATCCGGGCAAGCGATAATAAAGAATCATAAAAAGTGAAAGGACAATTAAACCGACAATCGCGGCAAAAAAACTTTTGTCAAGAGACGCTTTTCCCAAGCTCGCGCCAACGCTCTGCTGGCTGATAAGTTTGATCGGAACCGGCAAAGCTCCGGCATTCAGCCGCTGAGCTAAAAGTTTCGCTTCTTTTAATCCTTCAGCTCCTTCAAAACTTCCGCCGCTGATAACCGCTCTTCCATCGCGAATTACTTCATTGACAACCGGCACGCTGATCGGCAGATGATCCAAATAAATCGCCACTAATTTTCCGACATTTCTTTCAGTAATTTCGGCAAACAATTTTTTCCCTTCATCGTTAAATTCCAAACCAACCATTGGCTTGTGCGTTTGGGGATCAAAGCTCACATCGGCCCGCTTGAGATGGCGGCCGGTTAAAGAAGTCGGCTGGAAAAATGGGCCTTGCGGCTCTTTTTCCGGAAGCGGTTGTCCAGCGGCTTCAATTTGTTTTTTTATTTCTTCCCAGCTGATTTCTTCCTCAAATTCAAGATAAGGCGTTTCACCGATCATTTTAATCGCCTGTCCAATATCTTTTACTCCGGCTAATTCAACAATCAGCCGATTTTTTTGGGAAATCTGAACTACCGGTTCGGAAATTCCAAAAGCGTTGACCCGGCGTTCAATCACATCGCGGACGCCTTCCATTGAAACTTTTTGCTCGTTAGAATCAATTTTAGATAAATCCGCCTGATAAATTAAATGAGTTCCACCTTGCAAGTCCAATCCTAAATGAATTTTCAGCGGATTCTGGTATTCAATTCCCAATTTTTTAAAAGGCGTGTCAAAAATTTTCGGATAGCAAGCGTATCCGCTCAAAACAGCAATAGCGATAATTCCAAGTAAAGTAAATCTAATTTTTAAACGATTGTTCATAATTAACTCCTTTTTTCTTAGAACTTGTCATCCTGAATTTATTTCAGGATCTATGGTATTCTTTAATGCTAAAATAACAGATTCTGAAACAAGTTCAGAATGACAAATAAATATATTTATTTATTATTTTTATCTCTTTGTGAAAAATTTATCACATCTTTGATTAAGCCGTTTGAAATATAAAAAGTTTTGCCTTCGCCGTCCTGAATAACCGTGGAACGCATTGTTATTTTTTGGACGCGGCCTTCAAAAGTTCCTATTTTTACTTTATCTCCGATGCAGTATTGGTTTTCAATTAAAATAAACAATCCGGAAACAAAGTCCTTAACTATGGACTGGGCGCCAAAACCGACTGCCAATCCGATAATTCCCACGCCGGCTAAAATCGGTGTGATGTCCACTCCGAAAAGTTTTAAAATCATCAGAAAAACAGCAATATAAATAATAATATTTCCCGTGGTAATAATAATGCTTCCTAAAGTTTGCGATCTTTTTTTTAAATCCGGACTGTTTCCCCTGTCTTCGTTTTCAACTAATTTAATTATTTTTTTAACTAATTTTTTTAAAATTATCCTGCCTCCGAAAAATAAAACCGCAATCCAAAAAACG
>CBDVEN010000153.1:0-1644 GCA_965373025.1 uncultured bacterium
ATCATTGGCAATTTCCACATCAATATCTTCGGGCTTTGCTCCGCCGATAATGGATTTAATAACAACGTCAGTCGGTGTCTGATAAACATCAACCGTGAGCTGGCCTTCTGAATCAGCAAGCCAATCGTCATCTTTTTTAGAAGAAACTTCTGCGGATTTTTCTTCAATGTCAGAAACATCCTGTTTGATTTTTTCTTCGTTTGATTCTTCCAAGCTTGTCCCGAAATTATCTCGGGAAAATGATTTTTTTTGTTTTATCATAATTACCTCCCTTTTTTAGTTAATTTAATTTTAAATTTCTAATTTTTAATTTTTAATCAATTTCCAATGACTTAATTTCTAAACGAATTAATTAAATTTGAAAATTAAATCATTAAGAATTCAATCAAAATTCAAAATTGTAAATTCAAAATTGTTACATATTTGATTTCAGATTTTCACTATCATTTATATTATACTCTATTTTTAAAAACCTGCCAACCGAGTTATGCACAGTTTTTATAATTCAATTTTTGAATTCTCGCCGACAATAATTTTATTGCCTGAGGGTTTTTTATTTTTTGATGAAACAATTGAAGAATTTCTGCCGATTAAACTATTGACAATCCGTGAAGGAAGAGAAATATAACTTTCATCCATAATTAATGACGATTCAATTTCGCTGTTATAAATTTCCGCCCGGTTGCCGACTGAAGTGAACGGACCAATATAAGAATCTTTAATTGTCGTGCCTTGAGCGATTGAAATCGGTCCGCGAAGAACGCTGTTTCCCAAAATTTTGCTGTTCGCGCCAATTTCTACTTTTCCCTGAATTTCAACGGTTGGATCAATCAGACCTTCTATTTTTGAATTAATTTCTTCAAGAGCAAAACGGTTGCCTTCCAAAATATCCTCCGGTTTGCCTCTGTCTTTCCACCAGGATTTTAATTTATGCCAGCCGACATTAAATCCTCGCTCAATTAATTCACTCTGAACATCGGAAATTTCAAATTCGCCGCGGGAGCTTGGCTTGAGATTGTCAATTATCTGATGGACATTTTTATCATAAACATAAAAACCGGTTATGGCAAATTCGCTCTTTGGTTCCATCGGCCTTTCCTCAACTTTTATTATTTTTCCGTTTTCAAAAACCGGCACGCCGAATCTTTGCGGATTTTTAATTTTTGCTAAACCTAAAAGGCAGTTTAATTTTTCGCTAAAAAATTTGCCAATCAATTCCTGCAAATTTTCTTTGATTATATTATCTCCCAAATAAAAAATAAAAGGATCGTCTCCCAAATATTCTCTGCTTGATTTTATCGCGTGAGCCAAGCCAAGCGCCCCGCCTGTTTGCGGAATGAATTTAATTTTTATATTCCATCGCTCTCCATTGCCAACGACTTTCGGCAATTCTTTATCTTCCGGACTGATAACAATTCCTATTTCTTTAAATCCTGTTTCTGCTAAATGTTCAATCGCGTAAAAAATCATCGGTTTGTTTGCCAAAGGAATTAAATGTTTGTTAATTGTATGAGTCAGCGGACGAAGATTATTGTTACGCCCGGCGGCAATAATCGCTTTCATTTTAGGCAGACGCCAAGACCGGGTCTTGGCAGAATTGTCAGAAATAAAAACTTTCTTAATTTTTTCAAACACTTCTTTTGC
>CBDVEN010000154.1:0-1627 GCA_965373025.1 uncultured bacterium
TTTCTCATATCTAAATTTTGAATCATAATTTTATAATTTTCCAAAGCGTTTTTAGCCATTGCCGTATAAACTATTTTTTCAGATTCATTTCCCTTTTCTGCTTCCCTAAGGAAATCTCGAGCAATTCTATATTGGAAAGCTAACGGTTTTGTTGTCATTTTATCCATCATTCCTGTTATTTCTTTGTCTGCTTGTTCTAATTCTTCTTTTGTTTTTTGATAATCAATTTCTCCATTTAATATAGAATTAATGCATTCTTCTGGATTATTAGATTCAACTTTTCCTGTTTTTAATTTCTCCCCTTTTTCTGATTTAGCGTTATCAACAGCATCAAAAAAATCAGCATTTGATTTATTGCTTAGATGATCAATAAATATTTTACGACTAAAATTTACCGCTTCAACAAGATTATTGATAATTTCTGGATCATCTGATTCTCTATCCACTCCTTCTAAAATTTCATCTAATTTATCTGAAGAATCTTTATAAAAATCAGGTAAAGTTTTATTATTCTTTAATCCATTCATTATAAATTGGCATTGTTTGTCAAAAACCTCTTTTGTCTCTTGAAGTTTTTCTTCTTGCTCTTCTGAAAGTTTTCGCTCTGGATGAATTTCTTTTCCTTTGTTTTCTTCAGGAACTCTTCCTATTGATAATTCATTAAACATAGTTTTAATTAAAAAATTTAATTGTTCTAACATTGTAAATCATAATTTTCTATTTTCTATCGTCTTTAAAGCATTTTCCAGCTCTTTTGGAAGTTTTGATTCAAGTTCTATCATTCTACCACAAGGCAGAATAAATTTCAAGTAGGCGGCGTGAAGAAAGTGGCGGTTTAATTTCAGAAAGTTTTTTTGCCTTTTGAAAGAATATTTTTTGTCGCCGGCAATCGGGTGCCCGAGCGAAGCAAAATGAATTCTGATTTGATGCATTCTGCCGGTTTTCGGAATTGCTTTGGCTAAAGTATAATCATCAAATCTTTTTATAACCTTATATTCTGTTCTCGCTTCTCTTATTTTTCCGCCAACTGATTTTTTTTCAACAACCATTTGTTTTGTCGGCGTTTTTTTTGAACGGCTGATCGGTTTTTCAATTACTCCTTTTGCTTTTTTTAATTTCCCCGCGACTAACGCCAAATAATGTTTTTCAATTTTTCTTTTTTGAAATTGTTCTTTTAAATAATTAAACGCTTGATTATTTTTGGCAACAATTAAAAGTCCTGAAGTTTCTTTGTCTAAGCGATGGACAATCCCCGGACGAAATTTATTTTCACCCACATTTTTTATTTCTGGAAAATAAGCCAGCAAAGCGTTCACCAAAGTTTTATAATCAGTTTGAAAATTTTCAGCGGGGTGGACAATCATTCCAGCCGGCTTGTCAATAACAACCACATCTTTATCTTTGTAAACAATATTTAATTTAATAGAGGGATCTGGTTTTAAAATTATTTTTTCTGGCAAAGAAATTTTAATTGAAATCTTATCATCTTCTTTTAAAATATATTTCGGTTTTACTTTTTCTTTGTTAACTAAAATATTTCCTTCTAAAATATTTTTCTTAATCATTTGCCGTGAATACTGCAAAAACTTTTCCGCTAAAAATTTGTCTAATCTAATTCCAGTTTGTG
>CBDVEN010000155.1:0-1618 GCA_965373025.1 uncultured bacterium
AAGGCGTTTCACTTATTAAAATCATTTTTGCTTTAAAAATTTTAGCTAATTTTAAAGCAATACCGCGATTGTTATAATGAGGAAATTTTTCTTGATTTTTGTAATTTGAATTTTCTTCTTGATTGATAATAACTATATTTAAATTTTTAAAAGGGGCAAACGAGCTGAGATTAGCGCCAATAATAATTTTTATTGTTCCTTGCTGGATTTTTTTATAAACTTGCAAAAATTTTTCTTTGGATGTTTTTAGATGGAAAAATCCGATTATAGATTCGTCAAAATAATTTTTTAGAAATTCTTCCATTTGTTCAGATTCAAATATTCCCGGAGACAGGACAAAAACCTGTCCGCCTTTTTTTATCGCGGATTCAATAATTTTAAGATAAATTTTATGAATTTCATCAAAATCGTTTTTAATTAAAATTACCTTTTCTTTCATTTTTTGGATATTGGAAATCGCTTTTTTTTCTTGAGAATTCAGCTTGGGCGTTTTTTTTAATTTTAAACTAACTTTTTCTTGCTGAACAATTTTCTTTTCTCGCTTTAGAATCGGCGGAGCAATCATTTTAATTATTAAACTCAATGGCGCGTTATAATAATCAGATGTCCATTGGGCGAGCTCTAATTGTTTTTTTGTTAGAATTTGTTTGGAAGAAATTATTTTTTCAATTTTTTTTAGTTGATAAGAATATTTTTTAATTTCAATTTTTCGCTTTTCTAAATTTTGAACATTAATAACTAACCCGGGAACATTTCTTTTGTAGAGCGAAGCCATTACTAAAATACCCACAGAAATTTTTTGCGGGTAAAAATAAGTATAGATCTGAGATCTATTTAAAGGAATTTTTGTCAAAGGAATGACGTCAACTATAAACACAATATTCAAGTTAAAAGTAAAAAGTTGTAAATTAAAATTTAAAAATTATTCTAAAGTTGCTTTAATCCGCCTCACTCCAGCACTGCTGGATTTTTCTTTTTGGATTTTAAAAATTCCCAATTTGCCAGTATTATTTATATGTGGACCGGCACAGATTTCTTTGGAAAAAATATCATTGTTTTCGCCTATCGTATAAACTTTTACTTTCTCACCGTATTTTGCGTCAAAAATTCCCATCGCTCCTATTTTTCTTGCGTCTTTTAATTTCATTTCTTCAAAACTCACTGGAAGATTTTTTTGTATTTGTTCGTTTACCAAATCTTCAACTTTTTGTTTTTCCTTATCGGTTAATTTTTCCGAATGCGAAAAATCAAATCTTAATCTTTCCGCTGTAATATTACTTCCTTTTTGATAAATGTGATCTCCTAAAACTCTCCTTAAAGATTCCAAAAGCAAATGCGCCGCTGTATGTAATTTTTTCGTTTTCTCTCCCGTGTCAGCCAGCCCGCCTTTAAATTTCCCAGCTGCCGCGGTTCGAGAAAGTTCTTGGTGCTTCTTCATCTCATCTTTAAATCCTTCCTCGTCTAATATAAATCCCTTTTCGTCAGCCAATTCTTTAATTCTTTCTATGGGAAATCCTTCTTGAGAATATAATTGAAAAGCTTCTTTTCCTGTTATTAAAGGGTCAACTACATAAGCAGGTTCGCCTTTTATTTTATTGTAAACTTGTATTCCTTCTTT
>CBDVEN010000156.1:0-1597 GCA_965373025.1 uncultured bacterium
GAGAAATAATCTGCCGGAAATTATTAAAATGGCGAGAAAACTTGGATTTGCCCAAGTGCAGATTGCCACTAACGGAAAAAGATTAGCTCATGATTTAAAATTCTGCCAACAATTAAAAAAAGCCGGGCTTAACACAATTTATTTGCAGTTTGACGGTTTGAGGGAAGATATCTATGAAAAAATAAGAGGATATAACGCTTTGCCGAATAAATTAAAAGCGATTGAAAATTGCCGTAAAGCTGGATTAACCAGCGTAATTTTGGTTCCGACAATCGCTCGGGGAACAAATGATGATCAAATCGGAGAAATTGTAAAATTCGCCTCTAAAAACTTGGATGTGGTTAAAGGAGTTAATTTCCAGCCGATATCATTTTCCGGAAGAGTTGAAATTGACGAGCTTAGAAAAATGAGAATTACTATTCCTGATGTTTTTCGGCTTCTTGGAGAACAGACAAACGGGCAGATCTCAAAAGACGATTTTTATCCGACTAATTGCGTTCTGCCGATTTCTCATCTTATTGAATCATGGAAAAGAAAACCACAGATAAAATTTACCATTCATCCGCATTGCGGAGCGGCAACTTATCTTTTTGTTGAAAATGGAAAATTTATTCCGATCACTAAATTTGTTGACGCGGACAAGTTTTTTGAATTTGTTGAAAATACCGCCAAAAAGATTGATAAATCTTTTTTTCCAAGAATTAAAAAAATAATGATGAGCGGCAAAATAATTAAAACTCTGCCGAAATTTATTGATTCTGAAAAAGGACCAAAAGGTTTGGATCTAGTAAAATTAATAACTAACATTTTCAAAAAAGGGTCAAAAAAAACTTTGGCGGAATTTCATCGCAAAACTCTTTTTATCGGAATGATGCATTTTCAGGACGCTTATAATTTTGATTTAGAAAGGGTCAAGCGATGCGGAATTCATTACGTCACTCCTGACTGTAAAATTATTCCTTTCTGTTCTTATAACGCAATCCATCGGGAAAAAATTGAAAAGAAATTTTCAAAACCGCTGTAAAAAATATTCAGTTAAAATAAACAAGCATAGAAAACTTAAAGGCGGAGAAAAGGTTGAAAAAATGATTGAAAATATACATTTAGGCCTATGGGTAAATCCATAGGCCTATTTTATTTTTAATAATCAGCTCTTATCAAAATAGATATTTTGTGGTATAATGTAGATAGAGTATTAACATAGTTTAGCATTATGAATAAAAAACAGAAAGTATTATCAGAAATTTATAGAATTTGTTTAAAACAAAATGATTTTGTTTTTGATAATGATTTGGTGAAAAAAAGTTGTAAAAAGCACAAATTCGGAAATCCTTTTGACGCTACAAAACTTGATAGCACTGAAAAACTTCCAAAAATTATGTTAAAAAATGATGTTTTTATAATGCATATTGGAAGCGGCAAACACAAATTTGTAAAAGGTATTAGCAAAGGATATCATGCTTTTGAAAAAATTGATAAGAAAAATATAATTCAATGGCAATATAGAAAAAGCATATTAAACGAATACGATACAAGCGAATCAAATATTTTATCTGGAATAAATGTGGATTTTAAAAAGGGTCTGAGCTGACTTGAA
>CBDVEN010000157.1:0-1595 GCA_965373025.1 uncultured bacterium
ATTGGCGCGGCAATTTATTTTTCTTCAGGACAGGTAAATAATAATGGCGGAAAAGCAAATAATTTTTTAGAAAACAGAGAAAGAGAATGCGCTGAAATTCCAAATTTGCCTGATGGAGCGGAAAAATTGGTGACCAAAATTATTGACGGAGACACTTTTGTGATTGAAGGCGGGTATTCAGTCAGAATTTTAAGCATTGACACGGACGAGCGAGGCTATCCCTGCTATCAGGAAGCAAAAGATAAATTAGAAGAATTAATTTTCAACAAAAAAGTAAAATTAGAAAAGGAAGAAGAGGATGTTGACCAATACTGCCGTTATTTGCGGCATATTTTTTTACCCGCCTCTTCGGCGGACAAACCCGCCACTACTGAAGCTACGGCGGACAGGAATGATGAAAACATCGGAATAAAATTAGTTGAAGAAGGTTTGGCGGTGGCGCGTTTTTATTCTGAAACAAAATATCAGGATGAAATTTCCGAGGCGGAAAAAAACGCAAGAGAAAATAAAATCGGATGCAAATGGTCCGCCTACGCTTCTGCTGAAGCTACGGCGGATAAATCCTCTCTCGCAAATACTACGGGGGATAATCATTTTCATTGGGAAAAATTAACTTCTGAACTAAATGAAACAAAAATTGTAAACGCTTGCAATGCGAGAAATTATTTAGGTGAAGAAATAATTATTCAAGGCAAAATTGCTTCCGCTTATTGCTCAAAAACCAACACGGTTTTTTTGAATTTTGGAAGCGCTTATCCAAAACAGTGTTTTGTCGCGGTGATTTTTAATTCTTACCAAGATAAATTTGTCAAAAATCCGGAAAAATATTATGCTGATAAGACAGTTCGGATAAAAGGAAAAATTTCAGAGTATAAAGGCGAGCCGCAAATTATCTTAAGAAATCCCGAGCAGATAGAAATAGGAAAAACGGAATAAGATTTTAAAACTTGAGAGTTGACCTTTTCCTTAATTTCGTTTAAAATAAGGATAGTTCAAGCAAGCGCGGCAATTACTCTGCGTATAATTTTGCGCGGGGAGGAAAGTCCGAACGCCTAGTAGAAGATAGCGGCTAACAGCCGTCGTCCCCTCCCTGCTTGCAAGGAGGGGAAGAGGTGCGAACAGAGACGATTTTTGGCGAAAGCCGAAAATCACCCTTTGGAGTTTTAATTTCAGAGGGCGAGTTCAGCTATAAGGTTTTACCAAAAGCTGAAGTGAAACGGCTAAATCCTTATTGGGCGCAAGAGCAAATTTGGTAGCTCGCTTGATCCCCTCCTGTAAAGAAGGGGACAGATAAATGATTGTCCTAGACAGAATTCGGCTTATAGCTTGCTTGGGCTAAAATTTAAAAAAAATGAAAAAGTCAGAATTAGTTTTTACGGCGCTTTTGGCGCCGTCCGATTTTTTGATGATTGTTCTTGCTGGCGTTCTTGCTTATTCTTTAAGGTTTAGCCAGCGGATTTCTGAATATAGGCCGATTGTTTTTGATCTGCCGTTTTTTGAATACTTGGGGCAAATTTTTCTAATTGCTCTTTTTTTTATGATGATTTTCGCTCTGATCAATCTTTATAATTTCCGCTTCCGCCAAAAAATATCAG
>CBDVEN010000158.1:0-1587 GCA_965373025.1 uncultured bacterium
CAAACAAGAAGAACGATTTTGAAAGAAATCGTTCGGTGGTCAGCGATAAATCGTAAAAACAAAAATTTTAAGGAGGAAAATCTTTTTTTCTCTTTAAAATAACAAAGGAGGAAAAATAGAAAAAATTAAAAAAGGGCATTGAAAGTTCGCATTCAACTTTTCTTTGCCCTATTTTTTTATCTTTCTTTTGTTAATCTTAATTCTTCCCGATGAATTTTCCTAACACCGACAACCATTCCAAAAATAATCATTAGCATTGCCAGAACTTGCGGGGAATAAATCGGGGTTTCAAAAAAACAATGGACAGAAAACCAAACCAATCCTCCGAATAAGCCGATTGAAATAATCCGTAGATTTTTATCCGCGGTTTTTTTGATTATTTTAAATAATTGCCAAAAACACGAAAGAAAAATTCCAATCCAAGCGATTAAAGCGAAAATTCCCATTTCAGAAGCAATATCCAAATAAGTATTGTGCGCGTAAATCGGAGTCCTATATTTTTCTTCTGGAAATAAATAAAAAGAATAATTGCCAATGCCAACCCCGGAAATTGGATGTTCGCGAAAAACATCTGCGGCTTGCTGCCAAATAATCAAGCGTCCGGCGTTTGAACCTTCTTCTAAATTTATAATTGAATTAATTCTGTTGGCGATTGGATTTTGGGGAATAAGCAAAGAAATAATTCCGGCAAGAATTATTAAAAAAATAACAACTTTAATTTTTGGAATTAGAAATTTCCAGGACAAAATTATCACGCTGAACAATCCGGCAAACATTCCCAAATAACCGCCTCGGGAAAAAGACAAGAGGACGGATGAAATTAGAAGGGTTAGGATTATAAAAATAAGCGAAGGCGACACGACGTCGTGTCGCCTTCTATTATTTTTTGTCCATTGAAAAATATTTGCTTTCGTCAATTTTTCACGAAGGCGACATTCGCGAATGTCGCCTTCAAGATTGTGTTTTTTTTTAAATAGAGGTGGCGTCACCTCGCCTTATTTTTTTTCTTCTCTCCCAAAAATCAAAAAAACTAAAACCATTGGAATAATTAATCCTAAATAAAATGAAAACATATGCGGGTCTGGAAAAAATCCAAAACTCCGTAAATAAGTTTCGCCGCTGATATTAACGAACCAGCTTGGCAAAGAAATTATTTGAGCGCCGAAACTTTCTCCGTAAAAAATCGGGGAAATAATTTCCCTCCAAAAATTCGCTATTTTTTCCTGTCCAATAATAAATTGAGAACCGAATTGAATCAGTCCGATAATTCCGGCGAGTAAAGCCGCAACAATAGAAATAGAAATAATTTTATTTATTTGAATTTTATTTTTTATTATTGAAGCGCTGATAAAATAAAGAGGAATAATGTTAAATAAAAACAAAGTTTTTCTTAAAGCCCGTTCTTGTTCCGGAGCGTAACAGAATGACAAAAAAACTACAAAAAGGAAAATCAAAATTAGCCAGGACTGGATTGCGCTGGGAATAAAAAGTTTTTTTCGGGACAAAGAAAATAAAAGCCAGGCGAAAAATAATAAAATAATCAAAATTCTGATTGAAGCCAAATCAATTCCTTCAAGCGGATTTAAG
>CBDVEN010000159.1:0-1538 GCA_965373025.1 uncultured bacterium
TTGCGCCATTGAACCCTGACTAATCGCGTAAGACGGAATATCAATTTCTTTTTCTGTCGGATTAAATCCCAGAATCACCGAATAGCCGGTTTGATAAGTCGGTGAGTCCTTTCTAAAATCATAAAAATACCACAAAGCCGTTCCGGACAAAGTATAAAAATTTTCCCGCAAATGGTAATGATAATGCCCTCCGCGTGGAACTAATTTTTTAATGGCGATTGATCCGTGAATATGTTTTATTCCATCTTTAAAAAAAGGGTTGTCAGTCCCGCCCGGCGCCATATCGCAATAAATCCCCCGCTCATCAGCGACAACTTTATTGAGATGAATTTTTAAATTGTTGATTGGTGTATTGATGGTTTTTGTCTGCATAGATTAAAAAATAAAAAATCCAAAATTTTCTAAATGTAATTCACAAACTCCCTGTCTTTTTCTTTAATCTGTTCCACCCAATCCAAATTATTCTGATACCATTGAATTGTTTTCGGCATTGCGTCTTCAAAAGTGTTTGACGGCTTCCAGCCGAGTTCGCGCTGAATTTTTGAAGAGTTGATTGAATAGCGGCGGTCATTGCCAGGCCTGTCCGGAACAAAAGTAATCAGAGAATGCGGCTGGCCTAAAATATCCAGAATTAATTTGGCAATTTCAAGATTCGGTTTCTCGCTGTCAGCGGCAATATTGTAGACCTCGCCCGGATTGCCTTTCTGTAAAATTAAATCAATCGCCTCGCAATGGTCCAAAGCAAAAATCCAATCCCTTACATGCCTACCGTCTCCGTGCAAAGGAAGCGGCTGCTGTCCCATCGCCCGAAAAATAAAATAAGGAATCATTTTTTCCGGATGCTGGTACGGACCGTAATTGTTTGAACAATGAGTGACAATCACCGGAACTTTATATGTCTGCCAATAAGCGCGGCAAATTAAATCTCCGCCGGCTTTTGCCGCGGCATAAGGAACATTCGGCTCAAAAGGAGAATCTTCTTCAAAATGGCGGTCTTCATTTAAATCAACATCGCCGAAAACTTCATCGGTGGAAACCTGAATATATTTAGGAATTTTATGTTTTTTAACCGCTTCCAAAAGAGTATGCGGACCTAAAACATTCGCGTAAATAAATTCGCCGGCCCGTCCGTGAACGCTTCTACCGACATGAGTTTCCGCGGCAAAATTAATCACCGCGTCAATCCCCTCTTGCATTATTTTGTCAATTTTTTCTTCATCGGTAATATCGCCCTGAATAAATTTATAACGCGGATTTTTTTCCAAATCGCGGAGGTTTTCCAAATTTCCGGCGTAAGTCAATTTATCATAATTAATAATTTTATAACTCGGATATTTCTCCAGCATATAATGGACAAAATTGCTTCCAATAAAGCCAGCTCCGCCACAAACCAGAATTTTCTTATGGCGGGTTAATCCTTTTTGGACAAAAATTCCCTCTAATTCCTCCGGCAAAATACCTAAAATAAGCCCTGCTTGTTCAAGGGTGATTTTTTTCTCTTTAAAAAGTTTTGCCGTTAAATCAATCTTGTTGATTAA